>JBDSHM010000104.1:0-1702 GCA_039918495.1 Sulfuriferula sp.
ACCCAGGCCAAGGCACAGGGTATTCCATATGAGAAAGCTTCGTTCCCGTGGGCTGCTTCTGGTCGTGCATTGTCGGTTGCACGCGAAGAGGGTTTGACCAAGCTGCTCTACGACCCTGTAACCATGCGCATCCTGGGTTCCGGCATCGTCGGTGTGAATGCAGGTGAACTGCTGGCAGAAAGCGTGCTGGCACTGGAAATGGGTGCGGACATGCAAGACCTGGCACTTACCATACATCCCCACCCTACCCTATCCGAAACTATCGGTTTCGCAGCAGAAATTGCCGAAGGCAGCATTACCGATCTGTACATGCCGAAGAAGAAACACTGATTCATATTCTGTCGATTCACAGACAGGAAAAAGAGGGGCAATCATCCAAATAAATATCGCAACGCTTTGATTGTATTGTTATAATTTAATTAACTCAAACAAGGAAACGGTCATATTCATGAAATCATTGCTTCTTTTTTTGCTGATACTCCTGTCGGGATGCAACAAGCCTTCCGCACCAATTTATCAGGGATATGTGGAAGGAGAATGGTTATATCTTTCTGCTCCGCAGGGCGGCTATCTGGACACCCTGAATGTTTCTCGCGGCGAGCATCCGGCAATAGGCAGCCAGGCATTTACTTTATCTGCAGAACAGAGCACTAAGCAGAAAAACAGCCATGCAGCCGTACTGGTTGCACAACTGCATGCCGCGGAGTCTTCCTACAACTACGCTTCGGCCCAACTCAAGCGCCAGGAAGAACTGGCCAGCCAGAATTTTGCTTCGGCAGCACGCACGGGTGAGTTGAAAGCCGCGCAGCTACAGGCTGGAGCACAGGTCAAAGTGTTGCGCGAGCAGCTTGGCAACAAAACAGTGCAGATTCCTGAGCAGGGTGAGGTATCCGAAATTTTTTATCGCCCGGGCGAATGGGTGCCTCCCGGGCAACCGGTGCTGAGCCTGTTGCCGGACAACAAACGCCGCATACGCTTCTTCGTTCCTGAGACCATTATCGCCACTATCAAAAACGGCCAGGCTATTGAGGCGCATTGTGATGGCTGCGATACCCCAATCAGCGCCACCATCAATTTTATCGCGGTACAGGCGGAATACACGCCTCCAGTTATTTACAGCCAGGGCTCGCGTGAAAAACTGGTGTTCCGTGTTGAAGCGCTCCCTTCACCGCAGGATGCACTCCGATTGCGCCCGGGTTTGCCGGTCGGGGTCATGATCAAATGAACTACGTCATTGATGTCCGCGGCATCAACAAACATTTCGGCGACAAACATGTCGTGCGGGATTTTGCACTGCAAGTCAAACAGGGCGAGATATTCGGTTTTCTCGGCCCGAACGGCAGCGGTAAAACCACCACGATACGCATGATCTGCGGCTTGCTCACACCCGACAGCGGTGCGGGTACCTGCCTGGGTTTCGACGTGTTGACCGAAAGCGTGGAGATCAAAAAACAGGTCGGCTATATGACACAGAAATTTTCACTGTGGGACGATTTGACTATCTCGGAAAATCTGGATTTTGTGGCCCGCATGTTCGGCATGAAGGATCGCAAGCCAGCCGTGGCACAAGCACTGGAAGAGCTGGGCCTGAGCGGTCGGCAACATCAATTGGCAGGCACACTTTCTGGTGGATGGAAACAACGCCTGTCACTCGCTTCATGCCTGTTGCATCGGCCCAAGCTGCTGTTGCTGGACGAACCGA
>JBDSHM010000105.1:0-1795 GCA_039918495.1 Sulfuriferula sp.
ATGCCGATTTCCAGCCATTGCTTTTGTCCATGAGCAAGCAGACCTGCAGGCAGATTGATTTTATCGGACAATTTTATCAGCGCAAGCACTTCTTCAATGCGTGTTTTTTCTTCGCCGCTCAATTTTGCAAACAGGCTGCGCCAGACGCTTTTGTCTGTTTTCATTGCCAGTTCAAGATTTTCAAACACGGTATGATTTTCAAACACACTGGGCTTCTGAAATTTTCGACCAACGCCATAGTGAGCAATTTCCGGTTCAGTCAGTTGAGTCAGATCCATAGTCTGGCCCAAAAATGCCGAACCTTTATCGGGTCTGGTTTTACCCGTGATCACATCCATCATTGTCGTTTTGCCAGCACCATTGGGACCGATGATGCAGCGCAATTCGCCGGACTCGATGGTCAGGTTCAGACTATTCAGTGCCTTGAAACCGTCAAAGCTGACGGAAATATTTTCAAGATAAAGTATAGGTCCATGGGAGACATCCACTACCCCTGGCTGGATAACTCTCCCTGTGCCTGCAACAGTATAGTCACGTCCCTGATCCGGGTCATCGGCCTGCGTATTCATTTGAACCTCGCTTTAAGTTGCTGTACGACACCGACTACACCTGCAGGCATATACAGGGTGACACCAACAAATAAAAATCCAAGGAAGTACAGCCAGTATTCAGGAAAGGCGACTGTAAACCAGCTCTTTGCCCCATTCACTATTCCAGCCCCAAGCAGTGGGCCGATCAGTGTCCCGCGTCCGCCAACGGCAGCCCAGATCGCAATTTCAATCGAATTTGCGGGAGACATCTCGCTGGGATTGATGATGCCGACTTGTGGAACATAAAGCGCACCGGCGATTCCGCAAAGTACGGCAGACATAGTCCACACAAAAAGTTTGTAGCCTAGCGGGTTGTAGCCGCAGAACATCAAGCGGCTTTCATGATCTCGAATGGCGGCAAGTACCCTGCCCAGTTTTGACGTAACGATATAGCGACACAACAATAATGCAACGATGAGGAACAGGCCGCTGGCCATGAACAAACCTGTCTTGGTGGAAGAATCGGCCAACGCAAATCCGACTATGCGCTTGAAATCGGTAAAGCCATTATTGCCGACAAAGCCTGTTTCATTGCGGAAGAACAGCAGCATGAAAGCAAAAGTCAGAGCCTGCGTGATGATGGAAAAATATACGCCCTTGATGCGCGAGCGAAAGGCAAAATAGCCGAATACAAAAGCCAGTAAACCGGGTAGAAGTACAACCAGTAGTGCGGCATACCAGAAATGATCTGTACCCATCCAATACCAGGGCAGTTCTTTCCAGTCCAGAAACACCATGAAATCCGGCAGGTTGCTGTGATACTGCCCCTCGGTGCCTATCATGCGCATCAGATACATGCCCATGGCATAGCCGCCCAACGCAAAGAAAAGCCCGTGCCCAAGGCTGAGTATGCCGGCATATCCCCAGACAAGATCAATGGCCAGCGCTACTACCGCATAGCACATGATCTTGCCCATCAACGAGACGGTATAGTCGGGTACATGCAAAATATTTGAATCAGCTGTCGCCAGGTTAAGGAGTGGAACCAGCAACAGGACAATCCCACTGAACAGGCCCAATGCCGCCCAACCCTTGATGCCATATAGCTTTGTAATTGTCGACATATCAGTGCTCCACTACACGACCCTTCAAGGCAAACAAACCTTGAGGACGCCGCTGGATAAAGATGATGATGAAAACCAGAATCAGGATTTTTGCCATAACAGGCCCTGACAATGGTTCCAGGAACTTGTTTATCACACCCA
>JBDSHM010000106.1:0-1612 GCA_039918495.1 Sulfuriferula sp.
ATATCCGGCCTTGTTTGCAGGATATTCCCCTGCGGGCCCCGATGGTTTTTCGCTGACTTGCTCCTCATTCGGAAATCGGACTTTTGATGTCCAGTTTTCTGACCAGGTTTAGCAAGCCACGGTCTGACCTGTTTGCCATCACACAATTTTTACCTATCGCAATCTTTCAGCATTCATTCCTTTGTTCGTTAATCGTTGGCCCGGTCAGTGTTATCGCCGCACACGGGCTTGATGCTGACCCAGTCTCTCTGGTACGCCCGGCCATGTGCCAACATCGCCCAGATCGTTCGTGCCATCTTGTTGGCCAGCGCGACCACCACCACATTGGATGGCCTGCGCTTACCCAATTCATCCACCCACGCGCCCGGTTACTTGGCGTGCGTCAATACCGAACGGGCACCATGAATGAGCAAGGTTCGCAAGTAAGTGTCGCCGCGCTTGCTGATGCCAAGCAGCCTCGTCTTCTCTCCCGTGCCGGTTTGCTTGGGAACCAGACCCACCCAGGCGGCAAACTCACGCCCCGATTTGAAGGCTTTGGCATCGCCCATTGTTGCTACCGCCGCCGTGGCGGTCAGCAGGCCCACACCAGGAATATCGGCAATGACTTTGGCGGACTTGTCTGTCCTCAGCCAACTTTTAAGCTTGAGTTCAATCCCTGCAATCCGCATATCAAGTTCAGTAATACGTTGCCATTGCTCGCGCAAGGCTTCAATCACGATGCCTGGTAAACGTAACTCAACCTGTGCGAGCGCCATCGCAATTCCATTGCGCAAACCGGCTTTGCCTTGCGGCATCACCTCACCATATTCAGTGAGCAAGCCTCGCAGTGCGTTAATCTGCATGGTGCGCATTTTGACCAAACCTTGACGCATGCGGTGTAGCGCAAGGATGGCTTGCTGCTGTTCGGTCTTGATCGCAATGGGCTTGATGCCGGGCTGCTGTACTGCTGTCCATATTGCCTTCGCATCCGCAACGTCGTCCTTATTCCCCATGACGAAAGATTTGACCAGTTTGCCAGACAGCAGTTTGACCTGATGACCCAGCTCGATGAACTCACGTGCCCAGTGCTGGGCGCCGCCACAGGCTTCCATACCGATCAGGCAAGGTTGCCGGTTGGCAAAATGCTCCAGGAACTTCTCGCGCTTGAGTTGCAAACTCACGATCTCTCCAGTTTCCATGTCTACCCAATGCAGTTGGAAAACACGCTTTGCTATATCAATGCCGACAACGGTATGCTTCATGATGGATCCTCTGGTTTGCCTGTGAAGAACTGCATGTTCCTCCCAATTTGGCACTTAGATGTCCAGAACCTCCGCCAGGCCGTGGAGCAGCGATTGCAACGGCTTTTGTTGCAAAACCCGTTACGCACAGATTTTCAGCAGCACTACGAACTGATTGTTTCCGAGTACAACCGCGAGAAAGACCGGGCAACCCTCGAAACAACCTTCGAGGCCTTGTTCAGCCTTGTTTAGGAACTCGATGATGAAGAACACCGAGCTGTTCGTGAAGGACTAGACGAGGAGTCGTTGGCAATTTTTGATCTACTGAAGAAGCCTGACCTTAATGCAGCGGAAATTAAACACATCAAGGCAGTCGCAGTGCATTTGCTTGA
>JBDSHM010000107.1:0-3571 GCA_039918495.1 Sulfuriferula sp.
GCGGGCTGGGCCACTCCAGGCCACCCCCGCATCCAGGACGGGCGCGTTAATCGGGCGCGCCGGATCGCTTCGGTCTACGGTGCCAACGCCGGTGATGTAGCGATGACGTTTATTGTCAGATGCGTACAAGTCTCTGAAATTCACCACATTCGACAAAGAATCTCCAGGATACAGTACCGGATCGCTATTCCCCGTCCCATCAAACGCAAACAATATCAACCCCCACGGGTCAATATAACTCAGCGGATTATTGTTGACGTAGCTGTAGGCATTCGGGCTGCCCAGCGCCTCGGCCAGCCTGCCCAGCGGATCCGGGCTGAGGTAGCGGCCCGTGTTCGGGTTGTAATAGCGCGCATCGTTGTAGTACAGCCCACTCTCGGCATCTTCCCACTGGCCGGGCAGCCGCAGGGCGAGGGTGTAGGCCGCTCCGCCCGATGCAGCTGTCTTGATCAGCTTGCCGTAAGGTGCATAGTCGGCCTGCCAGATCGTCTGCCCCACTGCATTGGTGGCGGCAATCGGGGCACCGAGGTGATTGACGTGAACGTAGGCGAGGCGGTCGGCATGGCCGGTGAGGCTGTTCCACAGGGCTTGTGCGGTTTGGGTCAGTTCTGCAAAGAACCCATCGGCGGGCGCATGCAATGCCTTGGGCTCTGCGGCATCGAGCGTGGCGATCAACTGATCAGCCAGCCAGATGTACTGGCGGGTGATTTTGCCGTTGGCATCCAGGTCGGCGATGCGCTGGCGCTGGTCGTTGTAGAGGGTGTAGGTGGAGTACGTGCCCACCTGTTTGCTAACCCGCAGGCCGAGATAATTGTAGCGGTAATGGGTGAGGTCTTTGTTCTGCTGCCGGATGGCGATGAGTTGGCCCTGTGCATCCCAGACGTATTCGCGACCGCGGCTGGACGGCGTGGTCATGGCATTGCTGGCAGGGTCGTAAGCCACTTTGCGGGTTTGGCCCATTTCGGTCACGGGTACCTGTTCCTGCGCCAGCACGCGGTTGCCGTGGTCGTCGTAGTGATAGCGCCAGACGGTGGGGGTGCGGGCAGGTGCGGCCGATGCCGGGCTGGCAGTCTGTGCGGCGATCAACTGGTGGCGACCGTCATAGGCGTAGGCCTGGGTTTGCTGCGGGCCCCGGCCCTGCTGTTTTTGCAGGAGCACGTCGCCTGCGTCATCGTAGAGCAGGCGGGCATCAAACAGGGCAAGCAGGTTGCTGGGAATGCCCAATGCGCCGGGGAGCTTGCCCGGCGCGGCGTTCGCCCGCTGCACCGGTGCCTCACCGGGCCGGGTATACACCACGCGTGCCAGCACGCCTTCCCGGCTGCGTTGCCACTGGCCCTGGATGCCGTTGCCGTAGGTCATGCGCTTCAAACCGATCAGGTCGCGTTCCAGGTCTTTGACGAGGGTTTGCCTGCCCCAGCCAAAGAGGGTCCAGGCGCTGGTTTGGCGGTTGACGGCCACCACCTGCCCCCGGCCGTTGCGTTCGTATTCGATGCGCGAGCCGTCGGGCAGGCTCTGGCTTTGCAGGCTGCCATCGGCGTTGTAGGTGTAGCGTGTGATGTAGACCGCCTCGGCGCCGTTGGCCAGCTTGAGGCTGACCGTTTTGCTGGCAGGCAGGCCGCGATCGTTGTAGGCGATGCGCTCGATCTGGATTGGATCAATGGTTTCGATCAGGCGGCCTGCCGCATAGCGCCAGGTGGTGATTTGCGGCGCACCGGTTTTGGGTATGACGGTGTAGCGGGTACGTTGGCCAGCAGGGTCGTACGCGTAGCGTTGCAGGTTGCCCTTGTCGTCACGCTGTTCGACCAGTTGATCGGCGGCGTTGTAACGCTTGATCAGGGTGCCGTGGCTGGCGCTGGTGACCATGACCTCGCGTCCGAAGTCGTCACGCAGCGTCTTGAAAGCGGATACAGCGCGCGGACGGACGTCGCCGTAGACCACATTGCGCACCACGCCGGTGCTGTCCGCCACCTGAATCAGGTGGTTCTGGGCGTCATACCGGTAACGCTCGGTTTGCTTATAACTACGCGTTTGTACTGTGCTGGAGAGCAGATTGCCTTCCGTGTCGTAGCTGGCGCGCTTGAGAATGCCCAAGGCCTCAGCCTGCCACAACAAGTGGCCCGCTGTGTCGAAGGCTTGCAGGGTTTGTGGGCGATAGGATTCATCTGCACTGCCGGTATCATCTGATGCTTTGTCAGCCGAGCCCCCCGAGCCAGTTTCGACCCGATTTCCCAAAGCATCGTAACGGTAACTTTGCACCATGGGTTTGATGCCTGCTTGCGCCGGACCCGGTGCGCTGCTGGCGATGCGGGTGAGTTGACCCTGCGTGTTATAGGCCAGCGTAGTGGATGCGCCTTGGGCGTTTTGAACCCACTTGATGCGCCCGGCGGTATCGTACGCCAGCGTATTTCTGGATTTGCCGGGTTGCGTCAAGGCAGTGATATGGCTGCCAGATCTATCCCATTCCATCCGCGTCACATCGCTATCCCCCGGATCATTCCGTGGCCCATTCTTCAGCGGCCCGTCGATCTGGGTCAGCAGGCTGCGGCCATTGATCGTGCCGTAGGTGTAGGTGGTCGTGCGGCTGATCGGCGTCGCTGCCTGGCCATTGAGTGCCGGGCTGAACCCACTCTCGGTGACTTGCGTCGGCTGGCCGACCGCGTTGTAGGCGATGCGGGTCTGATGCGCCTGGCCTGCGATGACGCTGGGCCGGGCTATTAACGTGGGTTGCGCGCCCTCCCCTGCGTATTCGTAGCGCACTTGCCAATGTGGTGGCTGTGCCTTGCCGTTCTGGTAGTCGAGGGTGCTGATCTGGAGGGGTCGGCCCTGCCCGTCCAGCTCGGTACGGACGGTCTGTATTGGCTGGCCTGTCGGGGTGAGTTGGGTGGCTTCGGTCATGCGCCCGAGCTTGTCGTAGGTGTATTGCACGTTGGCCTGGTTGCAGGTGGCGCAACCGGCGCCGCTGACTTTGAGCAGGCGCGCCTGTTCGTTGATGACGGTGTAGGTGTAGGTGGTGATTTGGCCCAGGCTGTTGGTGAGACGGGTCTGGGCCGGGCTGTTAGCAGGCTTGGATTTGGGCGTGTCGATGAATTGCAGGTTGACCTGTTCGATACCGGTGCCGGGAACGGCTTGGCCGTTCTTGCTACGCTGCAGCGGCAGACCTTTGACCGAGAGGATGCCGCGACCTTCCTGGTCGTACTGGTAAGTGCTGATGCGCTGGTTGACGAGCTGACCGTCGCTGCCGATGCCGCTGACGGTGATGCCGGTGAGCAAGGTGGGGTGATGCGGGTCCTCAAAGTGATAGAGGCGGCTGACACTGCTGCTGGTAATGCCACGGTTGGCGTAGGCGAAGGCTTTGGTATTTGCCTCGTAGTGGGTGGGCAGGCTCACCTTGACCAGATTGGCGAGCAGGTCGGCTTTGGGGAGTGCGGTGCCTTTGGGGGTTGCACTGCCGTATTCGTAGGTGAATCGGCCGACCGGGCTGTCGATGCTTTGTACGCCACGGAAGCGGTCACCCGCTTTAGCCAGTTTACGGTCGAGGTAGTCCAGATGCAGTTCGCGCCCTTGCGGGTCG
>JBDSHM010000108.1:0-8015 GCA_039918495.1 Sulfuriferula sp.
GCTGGCTCATAAATACAGGCCAATAACCCGTTAGCAACGACTTGGATGGATAGCAGACCCCTTATTATGAAACCCTCTTTGGCGCGATTTAGCATAGCGCTTTTTGCTGCGCTGGAGATAACCCTGATACTGACCATGCTGTCTGTGTATTGGGTTTCTAGCCCGATACGCCATCCCGCATCGGCTCAGGCGGAAGGCTTGGTGATCGCCCAGCAAATCGAGAGCCTGGCGTTAGACATACACCAGACTGCGAAACTGATCGCGCGCCAGCCGCAGACAATTGCCTGCTTAAAAAGCGGTGCTGAAGACCAGTGCCGTAATCAGAATATCTATGCGCTCAATCAAGGCGCACAAATATTTTTGGTACCCAAATCAGGGGTAAATGGCCAGACCGGAAATGCCTCTGGCCTGTCGGAAGCCTACACGCGCTTTATAGCAGGGCCAGCAGTGCTGCCCACAGCAGCGGGCATGAGTCTGACCGTTTCTGAACCGGTCATGGATGGTACAAACCTGCTGGGCAGCGTCCTTTTTACTCAGGATGTACCGCGCCTGCAAGACTTGTTCGATACCCTGCCTCTGCCAGGCGGTTACCTGGAACTACGCCAGTATGCCCATCAAGGCACCTATACCGTATTGCGTCGTCGTGGTGATGAGAGTCTCAAGGTCGGACCAGCGGCACGAGAGATGACCTTGGCCGGAACGCCATGGAGACTGGCGCTATGGAAAGCTCATCCTCAGCCAGTGACCGAACTCCTGACTTATTTCACCGTATGGCTGGTATTGTCAGTATTGCTGACGGCAATGGTGTGGCTGGTTTATCTGCGGCTGCGAGCCTGGATTAGTGAAGATCTCAACACGATCGTCAGCTTGATGTCGGATATCCGCAGGCAACGGATGCGTTCTGCCTACCAGGTCAACCTGACAGAATTCGAGAAGCCGCTGGCGATGCTGGTCAGGCTGGCGCAGCTCACCGTAGGCAAACAAAAGGAAGTCGAATCTCAAGCCAGTCTGGATCATTTGTCGCAGGTAAACAATCGCCGCAGCTTCGAAATTCGGCAAAGCGAATTATTGAAAACCCTGCAGCAAGGCCAGGTACATAGCCTGTTGATTATCGACATCGACAATTTCAAATATGTAAACGATACCTACGGGCATGATGCAGGCGATCAGCTTATTGTCCAGTTTGGTCAGGCGCTCAAGTTACATCTGCGCGCCAGTGATTTTGTGGCGCGTCTGGGTGGGGATGAATTTTGCGTGATCTTTCCGAACACGCCATTACCCCGTGCAATCGAGTTGGCGGAACGTCTGCGCGGCAATTTGCCGGCGGTGCTGGAACTGACGCCCGGCGTGCTGCATCGCCTTAACTGGAGCGGTGGTTTGAGCGAATACAGCTCGAAAGATACGGCTGAAAATCAGGCGCTGATTCGTGCAGATAGCGCCTTGCTTGAGGCCAAGCGCGGCGGACGCAATATGACCAGGGTCAAGATGGCCCCGTAACCGGGAGCGATGTTTTCTTTCGCCACGCGACGATTCCGGATGCGAACAGCAACAGCGCGCATAACAGTAATGCAGCATGATTGCCCCACGCTACAAAAGGCGTTTCCCCCTCGTATCCCTGAGCAGAACCATTGAGTGTGGCGCGGGTAAACAAAGGCAGCTCATGCAGCACCCGCCCTTGCGCATCGATGATAGCGGTGGCGCCTGTATTGGTTGCGCGCAGCATATAGCGACCGGTTTCCAATGCGCGCATTTGGGAAATCTGCAAATGTTGCCAAGGGGCTACCGAATCGCCAAACCATGCATCGTTACTGACGTTGACCAGGAGCGACGCGCGTGGCAGTTGGTGGATGATTTCTTCTCCAAAGGCATCCTCATAGCAAATATCTACAGCGACATGCTGGCCCGCCACCGGCATCGGCACCTGATAGGCATCGCCACGGGCAAAATCAGAAAGCGGGATATGCAGTACATCGATAATCCAGCCAAACAACCATTTCGCAGGAATATACTCACCGAATGGCACCAGATGGAATTTGCGGTAAGTGTGCGTGGGGGCCGTTCCGAAGCTCATGACGCTATTGAAATAGCGGCCATCCTCCAGCTGCTCCGGCATGCCGACCAGTACATCCCCGCCATGGGCGCGCGCCGTTTCGGCCAGGTCGTTCAGGTAGCTGGCCGGCACCTGATTGTAAAATACCGGAATGGCGGTTTCCGGCAGGATGATAAGGCGACCCGGACTGTTTGCCACCATTGCGCGGTAATCGCGCAGCGTGTCCACAACCTTTTCCGGCTGCCATTTCATGTCCTGGGGAATATTGCCTTGTAACAGGCTCACTGCAAGCGGGGCTCCAATGGGGTGGGTCCAGTGAATCTGGCTCAGCCCCCAGCCGCCCAGCCAGAGCATTGCCGCCATCACGACAAATCGCATGCGCCCCAGCGCCAATACCGCCGCACTCAATGCCAGCAAAAGCGATATGCCATACACCCCCAACAACGGAGCAAAACCTGCTAGCGGGCTGGCAGGTACCTGCGAATAACCGATGGCAAGCCAGGGGAAGCCGGTAAAAATCCAGCCGCGCACCCATTCCCCCAGTACCCATAATGCAGGGACAGCCAATAACCAGCGCGCCGTGCCTGCATTGCGCCAACGGTGCTGCAGACCACCCACGGCGGCGGGGAACAAGGCGAGAAACGCACAAAACAGGCTGGTTGCCAGGAGCGCCAAGGGCGCGGACATGGCGCCATAAGTATGCAGGCTGATGTAAATCCAGGATACGCCGCTACCGAAATAACCCAGGCCAAATAAAAACCCGCTCAGCATAGCCTGCCTTGTCGTGCGTTGATGACGCCACAGCCAGATCAATCCGGTCAGGCTGAACAACGGTATGACAAACACATAGAACGGCGCGAAGCCAAACACGCTGACCGCGCCCAGCAGCAGTGCGGCGATGAGATGCCAGCGCGGCATCCGGAGATGATGTGTCAAATCAGGCCGCCCCGCGTATCTGAGGAGTAATCTGTTGCTGTGCGGCAAAGTCCAGCATGCGCTGGATAGAGCGCACGGCCCGACCGCGTACCGGTTCAGAAATATGGATTTCGTTATCTCCGGATTCCAGTACTTGCGCCAGTTTCTCCAATCCGTTCATGGCCATCCATGGGCAATGCGCGCAACTGGTACAGGTGGCCCCTATTCCCGCCGTGGGTGCTTCGAGGAAGATTTTGCCGGGAGCAACGGCCTGCATTTTATGAAAAATCCCGTTATCGGTGGCGACGATGAAGGTCGGGTTGGGTAGGGTTTGTGCGGCACGGATCAGCTGCGTGGTAGAACCCACCACGTCTGCCAGGGCAATCACCGTCGCCGGTGACTCCGGGTGCACCAGCACGGCAGCATCCGGATGACTCAACTTCATTTGTTGAAGCGCCTCTGCCTTGAAAGCTTCGTGCACGACACACGAACCTTGCCACAACAACATGTCGGCGCCGGTCGCTTTTTGCACATAATCTCCCAGGTATTTATCTGGTGCCCAGAGTATTTTTTTGCCCTGTGCATGCAGATGCTCGACTATTTTTACAGCTGTGCCCGAGGTGACCACCCAGTCGGCACGTGCTTTGACCGCAGCCGAGGTGTTGGCATATACCACCACAACACGTTCCGGATGCTGATCGCAGAATGCAGAAAACTCATCCGCAGGGCAGGCCAGATCGAGAGAGCAATTGGCTTGCAGATCCGGCATCAGCACGCGTTTCTCCGGGTTGAGGATTTTCGCAGTCTCCCCCATGAATTTTACGCCAGCGACAATCAGGGTGCGGGCCGCATGAGCATGACCAAAACGGGCCATTTCCAGCGAATCCGAAACACAGCCGCCGGTTTCCTCGGCCAGATCCTGAATGTCTGCAGAGGTATAGTAATGCGCCACCAGCACGGCATTTTGCTGCTGCATCAACAGCTTGATACGGGCGATAAGTGCCGCACGAGCGCTGTCGGTAAGCTGCTCTTCCAGCATCGGGGGTGCAATGATATTGGGTACTTTCGGCATCTGGATCAGGGGCATGATGTTCATGGTCGGCCTCACTTGATGTAGAGCACCGCGCCGGGATGCTGCACGCGGTAGAGTTTTGCCGGGCGGTGACTGCCTACCCGACGGCTGGTGCCGGCTTCGCTGATGAGATCCAGCGCCAGGATATGCTTGCGGAAATTGCGCTTGTCCAGTGCTTCACCACGGATGGTTTCGTAAACTTTCTGGAGTTCACCCAAAGTGAATTCCTCCTGCATGAATCCAAATGCCACGGTGGAATAATCCAGCTTGGCACGCAACCTGTGCTGGGCTAGTGCGATCACCTCCCGATGGTCGAAAGCCAGCTCCGGCAGCGCATCCATCGGGAACCATGCGACTTCTGCCGCATCCGATCCGGCCACCGGCGAGAGAATTTCGCTGGGCGCCAATGCGTAATAGGTCACGCTGATAATGCGTTCGCGCGGATCACGGTCTGGCTTGCCGAAGGTATAGAGCTGTTCCAGATACACGCCGGTCACGCCGGTTTCTTCAGCCAATTCCCGCAGTGCGCAGTCCTCCAGGCATTCGCTCATTTCGACAAAGCCGCCCGGTAATGCCCAGCAGCCTTGAAACGGCGCGGCCCGGCGCCGAATCAACAATACCGCCAAGCGGTCTTCACAAATGGTGAATAGTGCGATGTCGGTGGTTACGGCCGGATGAGGATAGTCGTAGCAAAACGGTTTCATAGGGTGTTCAGCAAAGGTGTACGAAATACACCACCAAGATAGTGTTGCACGAACACTATGTCAAGCAGATTTTGCACAGCGAGGTCAGAAACCGCTGCGATGCCTGCTAAAATGCGGCGCATGAAACAATTGTTACTCGACATCATTGCGCCGCTCGCCCCCAACCTCAGCAATTTTGTTGTGGGTTGCAACGCGGAATTGCTGCAGGCCGTGAGCGAACTGGCGGCGGGTAAGGCGCATGAGCGCCAACTTTATCTCTGGGGGGCACCCGGCAGCGGCAGGACACATCTGTTGCAGGCGGCCGTTGCTGCCGCGGCGGCATGTGGGCTGGAAGCGAGGTATGACACTGCCGCAACGTTTGCCGAGGCGACAGATAATCCCGCCGCCGATTTTCTGGCAGTGGATGATGTCGACACGCTGGGCGCAAAGACCCAAATTGACCTGTTCAACCGAATCAATGCGGTGCGGGAAGGTCATGGGCGCATATTGGTCGCAGGCAACGCCGCACCGGCACAACTTGAGTTACGTATCGACCTGACTACGCGGCTGGGCTGGGGGCTGGTGTATCAGGTGCAGGCGTTGACGGATACGGAAAAAGTCCAGGCGCTGACTGCGCATGCGGTCGGACGCGGCTTCGACTTGCAACCCGGCGTAGCGGATTACCTGTTGCGCCACTGGCGGCGTGATCTCCCGTCCTTATTGGCAGCGCTGGATACGCTCGACCATTATTCTCTGGCAACCAAACGGCCAATGACAGTACCTTTGTTGCGAGAAGTTTTACGCGCTCAATAAGCTATAGAAGCTGTCCTCTTGCTTAACCCCAAGCATACCCTGCGAATTTCCAATCGATATTATCCAATCGTGATAGCCACGATTTTTTAGCGTAAACGCAATCGCACCAGTCTTAACTGATAAGCTTTGGACACGGCCTGAGCGCGATTCCGAACCCCCAGCTTTTCCAGAATGCTTTGCGAATGATTGATGATGGTCTTGCAGGATATGCCGAGAATGGATGCGATCTCAGCACTGGTTTTACCTTCGCAAATCCACACCAGAACTTCGCGTTCACGTGGTGTAATGGGCGGGACATCGAATGGATTTTCGTCAGGCGGCAGGTCTTGGCGCACAAGATTCAGTAGCGCTGAATGCATATTTGGAACGATGATTTTCAATCGTAGCCGGTGCCATTCACCGAGAGGTCGCGGAATTTGGTGGAAGCTGAAATAGGAGAGGTATTGTCCAGAGATGTCGAAGATACCGTAGGCGGCAATATTACGTAGCTCGCTGGTTTCAAAAGATTTTAACCACTGATGGTCATCGCAGTCTACCTTGTTTGTACCCAATTCAAATAACTGGGGCTGGCCAGAGTCCAGCCATTTTTGCATGGTCGGCGTTTTATAGTGTCTGTGATCGAGCTGAATGAAATTGAGATAGGTATCCGGGAAGTTAGACGAGACAAGCTCGAATGGGATAGCCCCGGAAGGGCTGCATTGCCCAATACCCCCAATAAAAGCGCCATGCGGAAACGCAGCCTGCAGCTGATCGCGAGTCCATTCGATGAAGCCTTGTCTGGAAACGATACGGGTTAGGGAGCTCATCGCCTCAAGAAAGGCCAGATTGTTATCCGGGAAGGATGACTGCATTACATGAGCCAATGGATTTATTTCGTAATTGATCTGAGATCGTCCGTATAAGATCTGAAGGCTGTTTCCTGGGAAACAAGAATAATGCAGACCCAAAAAAGCCGACAATAGATCCGAATAAAACTAATTTTGAATGTAGCTGAAACAGCGGGTTGCGCAAGCGGAGATTATGCCTTGTCCTCCAAAAACGCCACCACCAAAGTTCCCGGGTGATAGGCGATGGGTGTATACCAATCATATTTGGTTTTATACGGCTCGCATAAAGTAAGTCCTTTTTCGCGTTCTGCCCATTTCAAAAAATCGCAGATCATGTGCTGAGAAGGGTCGTTTGAGAGAGCAGCGAGTAGCGCTTCCTCTGGATAACGTTCGCTAGGCATTGTCAGTATCCTCAATGACAAATAATTTTATTGGTTATATGAATTTTATATTGGCACATACTAGGCGAGGACAAGCAGGAAACCCATAGGTCATTTAGCCTATGGGCCGTGCGCATATGGGGGCTGATGCGGGTTCGGGTTGAGGAGCACCGACCCAATGAAAAGCGGGCTCTAACGTGTCGCCGTTTGTTGCAGAACGTACGGGGCGGAAAAAACCACGGAACAGATCATCAAATGAGCCGTAACCGGAAACATTTGCCATTTCAAAACGCATTTCTTATCAGGCCGCCAATTGAATGGCTGCCTGCCTGAAACAGATAGGTTTACTGCTGAAGAAATTTCAAGAGTGATTTTTTGCGTCGTTACTGCGGAGCATCGATGTCCGGTGCTGAAGACGGGTTTAACATGCTCTGCCGTTGTTCCGGCGTTTCCAGACTGATGCGCCCTAAAGAGCCGTCACGATAATCCTGCAGTAGTGCCAAAGCGGCCTTTTCCAGATCGGCCTCGTCGCCTTTCAACCGATAACCGCGACGTTTGGCGATAGCCTCGATGACGCCGACGCCATCCATCTCATCCAGCTTAAAGCCATACCGCGCCTGCAATAGCGCGGGATAATTTGCCACCAGGCAGTCGGCGAGGAAGGTCGCCACTTCTTCGTCGATCACCGCGTTACGGCCCACTGCATGACTGGCAGCCAGCATCAGGCCGTCGCGTTCGTGTTCAATTTTCGGCCATAACATTCCCGGCGTGTCTATCAGCGTCATGTGGTCGTTGAGTACCAGCCGCTGCTGGCTTTTGGTCACTGCAGGCTCGTCACCCACTTTGGCTACACGGCGTTTGAGCAGTGCGTTCATCAAGGTGGATTTGCCGACGTTTGGAATGCCCATGATCATCATGCGCAATGGCTTGATAGGCGTACCGCGATGTGGCGCGAGTGACAGGCAAAGCGCGGGAATTTTAGCGACATCGGCAGGCTTTTTGCACGATAATGCAACTGCCTTGATACCTTTTTGCGCATTGTAGAATTGAAGCCACGCTTGCGTTGCCGCCGGGTCGGCGAGATCAGACTTGTTAAGAATTTTCAGGCAGGGGCGTTGGCGTGCGAGGCGCAGTTCGGCAATCATGGGGTTGCTGCTGGCCGCCGGCAAGCGCGCATCGACCACCTCGATCACCATATCGGTCTGAGCCATGGTTTCGGCGGCTTTTTTGCGCGCCGCGGTCATGTGTCCGGGATACCATTGAATGGCCATGCTT
>JBDSHM010000109.1:0-2847 GCA_039918495.1 Sulfuriferula sp.
TTGATGCGCTGATGTTCTGTGCCGTACAAAAAGGTGAGCGCGGTGGCGCCCTGGGTGATGGTCTGGGGAAGGTTGAACGACATGTTGGTGTAGCTGCGCACCCCGTCCGAAATCACGTTGCCGTTGGCGTCATAGCCATAGGTGGCGGCAGCACTGCCGGACAACGAGGCAATGGCGTCCGGGCGCGTGCTCGTGGCCCCGCTCGGGTTATAGGTGTAGTTGAGCGTGGTGTTTTTCTGGGTGATGTTGCCGATATAGTTGATCGCCGTCTGACCGGTCGAGGTGCCAGTGATCCCCAACAAGCGGTTCAAACTGTCATAGGAAAAGGTCTCGTTCTGCACCGCGTAATCGTCAGTGCGATTTTGCAGATTAAGCAGCGTGTCGTATTGCGGGTAGGTGAAGTGCTGAAGTATGCCGGCCGGACTTGCAGTCCGAATATCCGTTACGACCTGCTTGACGGGGTCGAAAGCCTGCGTGGTGACCACCCCGTTACCCAGGGTCTGGGAAAGATAACGTCCCACGGCATCCGCGGAATCGGCACTCCAGAGCAGTGCACTGGTTGCATTGTTCGACACAGAGGCAAGATAGCCCTGCGCGTTGTAGGTGTTTTTCAGTGCAAATCCGGTCGGGAAGCTTCGGGTTGCCACCCGGCCCATGCTGTCATAGGTAAGGCCAAAGAGGTAGGCCGTATCGGACTGAACATTGACGCTACCCATGCGTCCATATAGATCATAGCTATAGGTGCGGGAGTAGCCGTTTGCTGCGCGGACACGGCAGAGCTTGCCCAAGGTCATACTGGGGCACACCCCGCTCAGATTGTCGAAATCCCAGTTAGTCGTGGCATCGGGCTCAGTCCGCTGATAGAGACGGCCAAATTTGTCGTAGAGCAATGAAACCACCTGGTTCTTGGCGTCCGTCTGCTGTACCAGCTCACCCAGCGTGTCATAACGATAGTTCCATACGCCAAAATTGGGGTCCTTCATTTGGGTGATCAGGCCCCGGGCATCGCGAGTGTATTTGATCGTATTGCCAGCAGCATCACTCAGCTGCACCAGCGCTCCCAGCGGGTCGTATGCATAGGTTGCACTCTTGGCATTGGCGTCCCTCACGCTGACGAGTTGTCCCTCCAGATTGCGCACATAGGTCTCAGCATGTGTCGCGGGATCCGTCACGACAGTTTGGAAGCCACTGTACGCATAGGTGGTATTGCCCACCCCGGGCACGCTTTGGAGTAAAGGACGATCGAGTTCATCGTACTGATAGGTTGTCGTGTTCGGCGCGCTTCCGCTGAAGTAGGGATCCGTCACCCCCGCCACCCGGCCCTGGATGTCGTACTGTGTGTCGATATTGACGGCCGCACCAGAAAATCCTGGCGCGGAGGCGCTGATGACCCGATCCAGGGCGTCGTAATAACGCGTAACGGTCGGATTACCAGTTTGGGTCTGGATGATTTTGAAAGCACCGTTTGCCGGACAGCCAGTGGTGCACTGCTGGTAGACGAAACTTGTGGTCGTCGTATCCGGACGCGTTTCGAGTGTACGTCGGCCCAGCGTGTCATACTGCCAAGCCGTCGAGAGCTGGTTGAAATCCCAGCGGGTTATCATACCGCCAAATTTTGGGTCCCAGGCGTAGGTTTGGTAGTGCGTCGAATCGCCTACCGTAATGTTGTTGACAAACTGTCCGCGTGGGTCAAAAAGAAACCAAGTGGCGCGTGGCGCGATGTTGTCACTGCCAGATGCTGTAACGGAAGTACGATTGCCAAAGCCGTCGTACCCATAGCCGGTTGTGAGGGTGAGCGACGTAGCGTCCGGTTCGATGACGTTCCTGGTCTGCTGTATGGGCAAACCGGAGGCAGGATCATAGGTGTAGCCAAGTGTGTCTGTGAGTGAACTGCCCGGCTTCCATGCCGAATGCACACTCTGTGACAATTCACCAATAAACCAGTTGATCGTATCGTTGTTATATGTATTCGTCCAGCTCTGCCCCCAGCCTGTCAGCGCCTGGGTACCGTCATAGGACTGGACCTGTGTCAGCTTGGGATTATTGAATCCGTCATAGTCAATATGGGTCCAGGTACCCTTGACAAATGTGCCGTCCAATTCACGGGAATCTTCGTAGCGATTGTTGAGCGTCACTTGGTATCGCGTTCCACCGAGAGACTGCGCGTTGTAATACGTGTCATTCTCGAAAACGAGCGTGTTATTCGACGCGTACCGAAGCATCCCGGCGAAAAGCCCCGTGTATGGATGACCCATGACGTAGTAGGCCATGGAAGTATTGCCTTTGATGACGTCGTAATCAACTGCCCGCCTGAACCCCAAGAATCCACGCCCCTGCAGATCCGCCTTGCCGCCTGAGTACCAGTACTTGTGATCTTGGCGGCCGCCCGTCCCATCCGCGCTGGTAATCTCCCGCGCCACAAAAAAATTCGCGGCGACATCGACGAAGGGATAGGTAGCAGTCGTTTCCTTCGCGTAGGCGTTAGGATCGGTAAGCGCCGCGTAGACAATGTTGGACCAATTATTTTCGCCATTTGTCACCGAGGTCAGGAGATCAGGCACATTAGCGCCTGGTGAAAAATACGAGGGCTGCATGGTCTGTGACCAGTAGTACCCTGATACGCCGTTGATGATCCCGGTGGTGATAGACGTTGAAGTCAAGCCCATGAGCAAAACATCGGTGACTGGCTCCCCGAAGAATCCCCCGGTTAGCGGCACGTAATTGCCCTTCCATGGCTTGCTTAAGGCAATATAGTTGCACTGGGGTGCGGCCGAACCCACATAAGTCTGAAATGGCCCAGGGCAATAGTAGTTGCCGTTTGCGCCTGCAAATATGATGTCTGTGGTA
>JBDSHM010000110.1:0-7274 GCA_039918495.1 Sulfuriferula sp.
GATTATGGCTCACTGTCAATTTTGTCTGGGGTGATAAATCGAGGGCCGCACCGAGACGCCACTGGTCGCTGTCAAACTTCTGGTGTGTGTAGGTCTTGCCGCCATTCTGTGCGGGATTGCTTTGATATTGAGCCAGGGTGAGGGGCCCCACATAGCGGGTATCGATACTTGAAGTCGAACCATCCAGACTCAACCAGAGCCTCTGCATCGGCCGCACCCGGATTTGCCCGCGCTGCGTGGTGAGGCTTGAGGCATCGCGATGACCAGTCACATCGGCCTCGCTGGTTCCACCCCGCTTTTGATAGTCGCTACTGGCTGAAATGCTGAAATTATCTTTTGAGAGTCCCGCTGCCGCAGTGCCCGACAAAGCCCCGAAATTACCTGCTGCAGCAGCCACCGACACGCCTTGATAGGGCTTGGTGTAAATCTGGATACTACCCGCCGTGGCACCATCGCCGTAGATGACTGAACCGCTACCGCGCGTGATTTCAATACGGTCAATACTGGAAAGCGGAATGGCGCCCAGCAATTGAGCAGCTGAATCGATGTTGTTCAAACGCTGGCCATCCAGGCTGATGACAATATTCTGATACCCATTGCTCAAACCATACCCACGCATGTCAATCAACGGCGTAAATTGGTTGCCATAGCTGGGTACGACATTCAGCGAGGTATGCTGCGTCAGATAATCCACCAGACTAGAAGCGCCGGAAGCCTTGATCATGGCCTGCGTGTAAATTTCAGATGCGTAAGTTGCGGCCACATCGGGAGTAGGTATACGGGTAGCGGTCACGACAATATCGCCCAACGCGTAGGTTGTAGGGTCGGCATGACTTGTTGATGCAATAGCGAGCGCGATAGCGCTCAGGACGAAACGAGTGTGCATGATGATTCCTCAAATTCGCAAGGGTCCCCGCTTGCGGCGGATAAAAGGAAACATCGGAGAAAGTAGACAGACGCGACGTTGCATATGATGCACAAGTCCCGGCCACATCGCCTCCCCGCGATGTTTCGGATGGTCTGACAGGCCGGTATCCGGGCTTGCAAGATTTGGCGCATCGCCTTCCCATGCATTCGCACAGTGGCAGTCATGACGCGCCCACACTCGCTTACCGTTGCGGGGGCAGCACTGGTATTACACCAGTTTCCCGTTTAACCGCGCAATCGAAAGACGGCACGGCACCTGACAAGGCGGCAGATTATAGCGGAATGCAGTTTAAACGGCTAATCCTGAGTGACAACCCGGATGTAGAAACCACACGTCTGCCCCGGCATAGGATTATCCGGTACAGCAGTGAAAGGGTAGACGCCTGTGCCAAGCCCATGTGCATCTGCGCCGCACAACGTCTGAATGGCCGCATCTGTGCTGTTATGCAACGGAAACAGGCGAATGCCGATGGCTTCAGAGCGTTGGCTAGCTGCCTCAATGTACATGCGCCGAGTGATTTCCTGAGTCAGCACCGTGAGTAGCTTCACCAGCGGCTCCAGATCGGCATTGAGCCCCGCCCCGATGAGCTGTTGCGCCAAGCCACGCGGACCAGTTTGCAGAAACAACGGATCGGATAAAGCCATGAAAATCGCTGTTTCCGTCGCCTCGCCCTGAGGAAGCTGGAGAGATGCCGCCAAATGACAGGCAACCAGTGCGCGGGACACCGGCATATGATCCACGCGCGTTTCCGGCGGCACGCCTGCGGTTACGACACTGCCTTTCGGTGCCCAGCGTGATTTGATGTAATCGAGCAGATAGGCCATCAGAAATTTTCGATGCGCGCCTGGTAGCGAAACACAATCAAACGATACAGCTCTTCACCCACCTGAACATGGGTGGATTCGCGCCGATCAAGATTGATGGTCTCCCCGCCATTGGCAGAAAACGGGTGGAAGCCAAACAAGTCATTTTCGATCAGGCTGGCGAGAATATCCTTGCATTCGCTCGAGACAAGCGCATGACCGGTGTTGTCTACCAGCTCGCAAGCTTTGCCACGCTTGGTTTTACCAGGGTAATGCACTGCATCCTCTCGAAGGGGATTATTTTCGTCGAAGTCAGCATTCGGATCGACAAACTGGCTGGAATCGCTCATTTGTTTAAATATTACTTTCGGTTAGTTCGGTTAACTATTGACGCAGCTGAATTTTCCAAATTATAGTGTCTGTATGGAAAGTGAACTGAACGCCCTCGAATCAAAAATTCAGCAGATAGCTCAATTGTGCCAGAATCTGCGCGCTGAGAACCAGAAGCTGCGTCAGCAAATTGCTGCGGCGACTGGCGAGCAAAAACTGCTTGCCGAACGTATGACACAGGCTCGTACCCGCATCGAAACCCTGCTTGAAAAAATCCCGGAAGGTGAAGCATGAGTCGCGATAGCAAAGGCATGGACATCAACATTCTGGGGCGTGAATTCCGCGTTGCCTGCCCGGCTGACGAACAGGAGGCTTTACTTACCGCAGCGGATTATCTGGATAAGAAAATGCGCGAAATCCGCGAGCAGGGTAAAGTTATTGGTGTGGAACGGATCGCCGTGATGGCCGCCCTGAACATCGCTTACGAGTTACTGTCCGGCAGGGAAGACGCAGGTTTTGACATCACCGCCACCAAGCGTAGAATAAATTCCATGGAAGCATTGCTGGACGAAGCCTTGGCAGATCAAAACGAGCTGTTCGCTTCTTCCGGATCCAGTTAATGTCCCCTGTGATGTTGCTTTGGCCGCGAATTCTTTGAACCAATAAATTTGACTTGGTTGTGGCTATAATTTGGTACCGGTGTGCGCGTTACACGTTAATGTGCCTAAAGTACTTGCGCTGCGACCCCTTGAACCGCAGGTTCAGGATAGCGACCGGACTGCATCGCGGGGGGCACCCTCCCTCTTTTCATGAATAAATCCGAACTGCGTAAATCCTTGCGCCTTCGTCGCACTGCAATCAGCCATACTGAACGGCGCCGCGCTGCCATTCATTTAATGCGTAATGCATTGCGCCACGGCTTGCTCACACGCTATCAACGCATCGGCATTTATCTTGCCCATGGTACAGAAATCAATACCCTGCCGCTGATCAACCGCGTCTTGAAATTAAACCGGGCATGTTATTTACCCATGTTGTCTTTCGGACGCGGCAAAATGCTGTGGTTCAATCGTCTGCAATCAGGACAAACCTGGGTAACCAACCGCTTTGGCATTCCGGAAAACACCACCACTCGGCAATTGCATGCACGGCAACTGGATTTGCTGTTCATGCCGCTGGTGGGATTCGATGACAGTGGCAATCGCATCGGTATGGGAGGTGGGTTCTACGATACGACCCTGGCTTATCTGCGCCGTCGGAACCTGTGGCGCAAACCCTATCTGGTGGGTGTGGCATTTGAATGCCAGCGCATCAACGGTGAACTGCCCTATGACCCATGGGATGTACCGCTGGATGCCGTGCTGACTGAGCAAGGCCTGTATCGTTTCAAGCGCCGAAATACGCTTCCTGTACGGCTGCATCATCCATCAACGTAGATGCCATACCGGCACCGGTGATGTTTCCACTGGTCATGATATAACCGCGATCACAGCTTTCCAGCGCAAGGCGAGCATTTTGTTCGACCAGGAAAATACTGACGCCACGCGCAGCGACATCACGCAAGGTGTCGAATATCTTTTCCACCATCATCGGTGCCAGCCCCATACTGGGTTCGTCCAGCAGCAATAAACGCGGACGCGACAATAGCGCGCGGCCGATCGCCAGCATTTGCTGTTCGCCACCGGAGAGTTGCCCGGCCGGCTGGTTACGGCGTTCGCCCAGACGTTCGAAACGCTGGTACATGGCATCGGTTTCCTGACGCACGGCAGCGTTATCACGTCGGGCATAAGCGCCCATGGCAAGATTCTCTGCCACGGTGAGACGCGAAAAAATACCACGGCCTTCCGGCACCATGGCCAGCCCCAGACGGACTATCTGAAATGAAGGTTTGCGCGTGATGGATTGCCCGGCAAAATGCACGGCACCTTTCGCTGGCGGCAACATGCACGCAATTGCCTTGAGCAAAGTGGTTTTACCCGCGCCATTCGCACCGATCAGACATACCCGTTCGCCTTCTTCCACATTCAGACTGACGCCGCGCACGGCCTTGATATTGCCATAGGAGACTGCCAGATTTTCCACCGCCAACAAACTCACTTTGCCCCTCCACCCAGATAGGCGGCAATCACACGCGGGTCATGACGAACCTCGTCCGGGGTGCCTTGCGCGATCAGCTCGCCAAAATCGAGCACGGCAATACGTTCGCACAGGCTCATCATCAGCTTCACATCATGCTCAATCACCAACACCGTCAAACCCAGCTGATCGCGCATCCGTCGGATCAATTGCTTGAGCGTATCGCGCTCGCCCGAATTCATGCCTGCTGCAGGTTCATCTAGCGCCAGCACTTGCGGATCGGTGGCCAGCGCGCGGGCAATTTCCAGACGGCGTTGATCGCCATACGACAAATGTTTGGCCAGCGCACGGGAATGGCCGGCAATGCCCACCCATTCGAGCAACTCATGTGCGCGTACGCTTATGGCTGCCTCCTCCGCGCGCGTAGCCGCACTGCGCAACACAGCGCCCATCACGCCTGCGTGGGTACGGGCGTGACGTCCCACCATGACATTCTCCAATGCAGTCATATTGGCGAACAGCCGGATATTCTGAAAGGTACGTGCAATGCCCTGCTTGAGCACTTGGTGCGGCTTCATGCCCAGCATTGAGCGGTGTCTAAATTCTATATTTCCGCTACTGGGCGTATACAGACCGGTAAGAATATTGAATAGCGTGGTCTTGCCCGCTCCATTGGGGCCGATAAGCCCGAGTATTTCCCCTTCACGCACTTGCAGTGACACATTCTTGAGCGCATGAATCCCGCCAAAATTCTTGCTGATTTGTTCCAGGCTGATGAGATCAGTCATTCCCGTCAACGCCTTGCATCATAAACACTGGCCTGCTCCTGCAGCCCGACATCATCTTCGGCAACCAGTTCGCGTTTGCGTTGACGCGACGGCAGCAATCCGGCGGGGCGAAACAGCATGACCAGAATCAACGCCATGCCGAACAGCAGCATGCGCAAATCGGATGGATCCACCACCACATGTCCCAGCCATGCACGTTGCATATCGCCGGTATAACGCAATGCTTCCGGCAGTATGGTGAGCAGCAAGGCGCCCAGGATCACCCCCGGAATATTGCCCATGCCACCCAGCACGATCATGCACAGGATCATGATGGATTCCATCAGATTGAAACTCTCCGGGCTGATAAACCCCTGGAATCCGGCAAACAACCCACCTGCCAAACCGCCAAAGGTGGCGCCCATGGCAAACGCCAGCAACTTGATATTGCGGACATTGATACCCATCGCATTGGCCGCGACTTCGTCCTCGCGTATCGCCGCCCAAGCGCGGCCAATGCGTGAATTCTGCAAACGCAAGGAAACAAATACCACCAGTAAAGTGAGCAGTAAAAACAGGTAATAATACTGGTGGGGAGAAGACAGATTGATTCCGAATAACTGATGAGATTTACCCAGGGACACACCCAGCAGGCTCACCGGATCTATCTGGTTGATTCCTTGTGGGCCATTGGTAATGTTCACCGGCGCATTCAGATTATTCAGGAAAATGCGAATGATTTCGCCAAATCCTAGCGTCACAATGGCAAGGTAATCGCCACGCAATCGCAGTGTGGGCGCACCCAACAGTACGCCGAACAGACCAGCAACAGCAGCCCCGATAGGTAGCACCAACCAGAACGGCAAATGCAGACCAAATTGCGGAGAGGACAGCAAGGCATAGCAATACGCGCCCACTGCATAAAAAGCAATATAGCCAAGATCGAGCAGCCCAGCGTAGCCAACCACGATATTCAACCCGAGCGCCAGCATCACATACAGCAGTGCCAGATCCAGGATGCGCACCCATGAACGTCCCAGCCCGAAATCCACCACAAATGGCAACAGAGCCAGCATCACCCCCAGCACAATAAAGCTTAACCAGGCTTGACGTTTGCTGCGTGTCATCGACTTAGGCACGCTCGCCCACACGCTCACCCAGCAAACCGGATGGCCGGAACAGCAGCACCAGAATCAGTACGAAAAAGGCGAAGACATCCTGGTAATTACTCCCCAGGAAACCGCCGGTTAAGTCACCGATATATCCCGCGCCCAAACTCTCGATCACCCCCAGCAACAGACCGCCCAGTACGGCTCCGCCAATATTGCCGATACCGCCCAGGACTGCGGCCGAAAATGCCTTGAGCCCGAGCAGAAAACCCATGTAATAGTGCGCCAGACCGTAATAGGCACTCACCATGACGCCTGCCACCGCAGCCAGCCCTGAGCCCATTATAAAAGTAAGTGAGATGACGGTATTGGCATTCACCCCCATCAAACCGGCAATCTGGGGAGATTGTGCCGTAGCACGCATGGCCCGCCCCAGACGGGTTCTTTTTACTAACAGGATCAGCCCCAGCATCAGCACGACCGACGTGGCCAGAATAACCATTTGGATGTCGGTGATCGTGGCACCCAGTAATTGATGGCGGCCTTGTGGAAGAATAGGGGGAAAGGTAATGTACTGACGCCCCCAAATCAGCATAGCGAGATTCTGTAATACGATGGATACACCGATGGCCGTAATCAACGGCGCCAGACGCGGGGCATTACGTAGTGGCCGGTACGCCAGTCGCTCGATGGTAAAGCCAAGCGCCATGCATGCCGGAATTGCCGCCAGCAATCCCAATAATGCGATAACGATACCGGGTAATTCCACCCCGCTGCCGACCAGTGCGGAGATAACCGATAGCGCAACCATGGCGCCCACCATAGTCACTTCGCCGTGGGCAAAGTTGATCAGCTCAAGAATGCCATACACCATGGTGTAGCCCAGTGCCACCAGCGCGTACACACTGCCGAGCACCAGACCATTGATTAACTGCTGAACAAAAATATCCATACTGCGCGCTGGAGTAAAACGACTTACTTGCCGCTGATTACGGTTTCCAAAGGATGCCAGGCACCATTTTTAACCTGATATAACGTGACAGCACCGCCGCTCACATCGCCTTTGCTGTCGAACCGGATTTTCCCGGTCACGCCCTGATAATCGGTTTTGCTCAGTTCCGGCAAATATTTGGCCGGCTTGGCAGAATCAGCACGTTTCATGGCGTCCACCATGACATATACCGCATCGTAGGCATACGGCGCGTAGTTCTGGATCGGACCAAAACGCTGGGTGAATTTTTCCTTGAAATCCTTGCCGCCG
>JBDSHM010000111.1:0-2389 GCA_039918495.1 Sulfuriferula sp.
GCATGCCGGCTTCGCCTGCGCCAAACCATGGCCAGCATACTGGCACACCACCGCGCACGCCTTTGCCTGGCTGATACAGTGCGGCACGACTCACCCACAGCACCGGCTGCTGCCCGATCGGCTGCCATTCCAATACCTGCGCACCCTGCACGGCAATGCGTGCGCTGGCGTGCGGCGTAGTGATTTCGACTACCGGCAACCCTTCGGCGGCATCGACAAATTCAAGCCGGTCGGCAATGGCAAATTGTTGGTTGAGAATATCGGTGTGTTGTTGCATAACAAGCTCCATACGTAGGTGAGGAATGTCGGCGTCGGGAAATTCCGCGCTGACAGGTTGAAAACCGAAGCGGGCATAAAATCCCGCGGCATGGGTCTGGGCATTCAAATACAGCCAGCCCATATTCTGTTGACGCGCGGCATCCAGCACCGCATTCAGTAATGCACGGCCCACACCCTTGCTGCGATAGGCCGCGGTTACTGCCATACGCCCAATGTGGCCATCGGCGAGCAACCGGGCACAGCCAATCGCATTACCCTCATCGAATGCAATAAAATGCATGGCAGCAGCGTCCAGCCCATCCCATTCCAGCGCTTCCGGCACGCCCTGCTCCTCAATAAACACTTTGCGCCGTAGGTTTGTCAGCGCGGCAAATTGCTGGGCCCAGCCGACCGTTTCGATTTTAAGATTCATGCTGCCTCATCTCTTTGTTGCCGCCTCTTCCTGCTGCATGGCCCACAACCGGGCATATACCCCGCCCTGTGCCAGCAATTCACGATGGCTGCCGCGCTCCACTATTTTGCCCTGCTCCATCACCAATATCTGTTCGGCATCGACAATGGTGGAAAGGCGATGCGCAATCGTCAATGTGGTACGTGATTTTGCGACTTCCTTGAGTTCAGCCTGGATGATTTTTTCGGTCGCCGTATCAAGCGCGGAGGTGGCTTCATCGAGGATCAGGATGGCCGGATTTTTCAGCAGGGTGCGTGCAATTGCCACGCGCTGTTTTTCGCCGCCGGAGAGCTTGAGACCGCGTTCGCCCACCGTCGTTTCCCAACCTTTTGGTAACGACTCAATAAAATGCAGAATGTGCGCAGCGCGGGCAGCTTCGATGATTTCCTCACGACTCGCCTCGGGGCGGCCATACGCGATGTTGTAGTAGATGCTGTCATTGAACAGCACCGTATCCTGCGGCACGATGCCAATTGCGGCTCGCAGGCTATTCTGGGTGACTGAACGGATATCCTGCGCATCGATACTGATGCAGCCACCCGTTACATCGTAGAAACGGAACAGCAGACGCGCCAGCGTGGATTTACCCGCTCCACTGGTACCGACCACGGCGACATTATGGCCGGCCGGAATGTCAAAACTGACACCATGCAGGATGCTGCGATCGGCATCATAGCCGAAATGCACGTCTTCAAAACGCACCACGCTGCCCTGGCGTTTCAGTGGCATTGCATCCGACTTGTCCTGGATTTCGCGGTTGACATGCAACAACTTGAATAAACGCTCGATGTCAGTAAGCGACTGTTTGATTTCACGGTACATCACGCCGAGAAAATTCAACGGAATGAACATCTGGATCAGAAATGCATTGATCATCACCAGATCGCCAATAGTAAGCTGGCCTGCAACGACGCCGCTGGAAGCGCGCAATAACATGATCGTCACGCCACTGGCAATAATGGTCGCTTGCGCCACATTCAGAAAACCCAGCGAAGTCTGACTTTTGATTGCCACTTTTTCCCAACGTTGCAGACTGGCATCATAGCGCCGGGCTTCGAAATCTTCATTGCCGAAATACTTCACGGTTTCGTAATTGAGCAAACTGTCGATAGCTTTGGTATTGGCCTGCGAATCGAGTTCGTTCATTTCACGGCGAATATGGGTACGCCATTCGGTGATGGTGATGGTCAGGGCGATATACACGACCAACACGGCCAGCGTAATGGCAGCAAATACCCAGTCAAATTTGGCAAACAATATGCCTGCTACCAGCCCAATTTCGATCAGTGTGGGCAGGATGGAAAACAGGGTGAAGTTGATCAACGATGAAATGCCGCGTGCACCGCGCTCTATATCGCGTGACACACCGCCCGTCTGGCGCTCCAGATGAAAGCGCAGCGATAAATTATGCAGATGGCGAAACACTTCCAGCCCCACTCGCCGGATGGCATGCTGGGTCACTTTGGCAAATACAATGTCGCGTAAATCGGAGAATACGGTGCTGGCCATGCGCAGTGCACCATATGCCAGCAAGAGTGCGACCGGCACAACCACCATTGCCTTGGGCTGGTTCAGCGAGTCCACGACATGTTTCAATATCAGCGGCACACTCACTACCGCCAGCTTGGCGCCAATCAAAAAACTCATCGCAATGGCGAC
>JBDSHM010000112.1:0-2145 GCA_039918495.1 Sulfuriferula sp.
TGCCCGATCAAGTCCTGGTCAGCTCCCAAAGCGCGTGATTGCGGATGAGCGTGCGACGCATCCTGCTGACCCCGAAGATATTCCGGCACCAGCATCTCGACCGCTTGGTCCAATAGCTCGTTCCGCGTATAACCGAAATAATTTTCGGTCTGTTCATTGGCCAAAGTAATCAGGCCGCTGTGATCTATCATCACAATCGCATCCGGCGCGGATTCCAGGACCGCGCGAAAACGTACCTCGCTGGCCTGGGCGATACTTTCAGCCCAGCGCCGCCGTGCACTGTAAAATGCGACAGCCCAGGCAACACCCGCAAATACCAGCACCAGGATGGCAAACACGATACTCAGACGCCGTATTACGGCTGCATTTTGCGCATCCAGAATCGCTGTCGACACATGAGCCACCAGAATCCAGTCGGAAATTTCGCTCAGATCGGACTGTTTGCCCGGCGCGGCTATACCGGCAGTTTGGTAGGGCACAACCTTGGCGTAGGTATATAAACCCTGCCCGGTGTGAAATTGTCCTTCTGCCGGCCCATTTTGGATGGATGCCCACGCGGCGGGATCGCGAATGCCCAAGCGTTTGTTGGCGCGGTCAGGAAACATGAAACCCCACTCATCCTCCGGATGCGGACCCAGCAACCAATATCCGGCGGAATTCAGCAGCGAGATATGTTCGGTAATTTGTTTGGAACGGGAGATGGCCAAAATTCGATTCATCAAGCGCTGGGCCAGATAATTCACCACCACAACACCCCTCAGATGCCCCTGTGTATCGAAAACCGGCGTTCCGAAACGGATCATGGGCTTGTATGGCTGCTGAACAACCCCCTCTTCCATATTCAGATCGAGAGGGGAGACATAGATTTCACCCTTTTTTAATGCCAGCGTTCTGCTCACATAATAGCGACGGGATTTATTTTGCAAATCCTGCGGTGCGGCGATCATGGCACGATCATTTACTCGATTGATGCGAATGATTTCCTTTCCATTCACTCCGATGAAGCGGATTTGATCATAGAGGCCTTTGCGTGAAGCAAACGCAAGTAAATCCGTAGCAAGGTCTGGACGCCCGGAAAGGCTGGTAGCCGATCCTTGAGACGAGGAAACACGGTCTGCCAGATACAGCACATCGGAACGAATGGTTGCCAGGCCGATGGTGCTGGCAAGACTGGACAGTTCGACGGCCTGACGCTCGGACGCCAAAGTCAGCAAGCCGATGCTTTTGGTCTGCAGTAAATAGAACGCCCAAATGCCAGCCGCCGTTGCCGCTGACAATGTGATCCAGATGATCAGAAAGCGTTTTACAGCGAATTGCGGCGGCGGATTCTCGGTATTGCGCTTGACCATAGGATGGATACCTATTGATTTTTGTGTCAGCGGGTAGGCCGTTGGCCCTTATTCTTAATCGGCGCGTCTAGGCAATACTTTAATACAGCACTCAGGTAATGCAATAAAAACGAGTGGCCCTCAAATACAGCTCTCTCCATAAAGAAGACAGAGACTATCCGGCGATACCCATTGAAATAGCCATCTTATAAAGACCGGATCGGCTCTATAAATTTCTTATAAATCAATAAATTGAGAGATGAAACGTAAATTTAATGCCTAAGCACGTTTTCTTTAGAGAAATATCTCATAAAAATACATGTAGGAATGTACGGAAACGCACGGCGTGCATGACTTTGTAGAATGACAATTGATTATATGGCAGTACAGATAGCCGTCAACTCATTATTAGCCATAGGAGTATTGTGATGCCCCTCAAAAAAGGCTCAAGCAAGCGGTCGCCATCTCACTGAAAAAAGCCGGGAAAAGCCGCACTCAAACGCACGGCTCCAAAAAGTAAAACAATCCTGGCTCCTCAAATCCCTGTTATGGGATCATGATCGTCACAGTTTGATCATTTCATCCGGACGCATTACAACCAGCTTGGCTTTCACTCTCTGCGCGGTGAGTGCCGATTTGAATTCGGCCGGCGTGCCGGTCAGCACCGGAAACGTACCGTAGTGCATGGGTATCACCATGGATGGATTCACTAATTTTGTCGCCATGGCAGCACGCTCGGGCCCCATGGTGTAGTGATCGCCGATGCACGCCAGCATGACGTCTACCTTATGAAAACGCGGGATCAGCGACATATCGT
>JBDSHM010000113.1:0-13870 GCA_039918495.1 Sulfuriferula sp.
CAACTGTTCCCGTGTTTCTTCAATCCCCAGCGGGATACAGTCCACTGGACAGACTTCCACACACTGCGGCGCATCGTAATGCCCTACACACTCCGTGCATTTATTCGGATCTATTTCATAAATACTGTCGCCTTGATAGATCGCCTCGTTCGGGCACTCCGGCTCGCATACGTCGCAATTGATACATTCATCGGTAATTAACAGAGACATTTCGCTATCCTTTACTTGGTTGATGCAATTTTAGCCTGAAGTCGTTGTGCGACCAAGTGGGGTACAAACTGGCTGACGTCGCCGCCCAGTAGCGCAATCTCCCGCACCATGCTGGCGGAAATGAACATCAGCTGCTCGGCTGGCGTCATAAACACTGTTTCGACCTCGGAATTGAGGTGGCGGTTCATGCCGGCGAGCTGGAATTCATATTCGAAATCCGATACTGCACGCAAACCCCGCAAAATAATGTGGGCTTCCTGTTCAGCCACCAGTTGCATGAGCAGCCCGGAAAAGCCTACCACACGGACTTGTGGAGCATCAGCGAATACCTGCTGCGCCATCTCCACGCGTTCGTTTAAATCAAAAAATGGACGTTTATGGCTACCGGCGGCGACCGCCACCACAACCTCGTCGAAAATGCGCAGGGCGCGGCGAACAAGGTCTTCGTGTCCACGCGTGACCGGATCGAAAGTGCCTGGATATACTGCAATTTTATACATAGCCGTCGTTTTGTTCCTGTACCCGTTTAAGCAGGCAGAAATGTGATTTACCGGCGCGACCTTCGCGCCACAGCATCCAGCCTGCTGGTGCGACCAGGCTGCCATCATGCTCAACATACACGCTGGCACCCGCATTCAGATGCGACGGCAACAGGGACAATACCTGGGCTTGCACACCCGAGGCATAGGGCGGATCAATGAATACCACATCAAAACCATCATGTTGCCCGGCAAGGAATTTTACTCCATCCTCCTGCATCACAATGACATTGCTGGCTGCCAATGCAGCCGCACTGCGCTGCAATGCATGCAGAGCAATACGATTTTTTTCAACCATCACCACACGGCGGGCACCCCGTGAAGCCGCTTCAAAGCCAAGCGCCCCGCTTCCTGCGAACAAATCGAGGCAAGCCAGACCATGCAGTTCCTGACCCAGCCAGTTGAACAGTTTTTCACGCACGGCATCCGGGGTAGGACGCAAACCATCGGCGTCGGGAAAACTGATCAATCGTCTGCGCCAGTCACCACCGATAATACGCACCCGATTACGTGCGGCGCCGGCTGGCTTCATTGACCCTTACCACCCACCACAACGGTAACCAGTTTGTCTGGATGGATATGATGTTTGAAGGCCGCTTGAATTTGTTCGGCGGTAACCGCTTCAACCTGTTTCGGGAATTCATCCAGATAATTCAGCGGAAGATCATAAAAACCAATCACCGCAAGGTATTCGAGAATTTTTTTATTGCTGTCTATGCGCAACGGAAACCCCCCGACAATGTTGTTCTTGGCCTGGGTCAGTTCCGCTTTGGTCACCCCATTGGCGACAAAATTCGCCAGCGTCTGACGCACGACTTGCAATGCTTCACCAGTCTGATCGGTACGGGTTTGCAGCCCGATCTGAAATGCGCCCACCTCGCGCATGGGCATGAAATAACTGTATACGCTATATGCCAGACCACGCTTTTGCCGCACTTCGTTGAGCAAACGGGAATCGAAGCCGCCCCCACCCAAAATATAGTTGCCCACATATAGCGCAAAATAGTCCGGATCGCCGCGCTTCACGCCGGGCTGTCCAATCAGCACCTGGCTCTGCTTGGCGGGAAAGGGGATGCTGCGCGATACCGCCTGCTGCAAGGCAGGCACCGGCGTCAGGATGAGGCTGGCCTCACCGTTGGCAGGTGGCAACTGATCGGTGAGCTGATGGGCAATGCGGTCCGCCTCTGCGCGGCTGATGTCGCCCATCAATGCCACAACGGCACCTGGAGCGGCATAATGGCTACGATAAAACCCTCGTAAGTCGGCCACATCAAGCTTGCTCACGCTGTCGATCTCACCGTTATCGCGTCGGGCATAGGGATGACTGCCAAACACCGCCGCCTGGAATGCCTTGGCAGCGATGCTCGCGGGTTGTGCTTCGGCTTCTTGCAAACCAGCGATGACGCGCGCTTTTTCACGCTCCAAAACCGGCTTCGGAAAGCTTGGCTCCTGCAGTACTTTGGACAAAAGTGTCAGGGCCGCATTGCGCTGTTCCGGATTACTCAGGGTGCGCAGCGTAAATCCGGCGCGATCCGCATCGAAACGACCGCCCAACTCGGCACCTACGTCGGCCCTTCCGCGTGCGATCTGATCATCATCCATGCCGCCCGCCCCCAGACCCATCAGATGACGCGTGAGATTGGCGACACCTCCATGACTGGCTGGCTCCAGCGCCGTACCGGCAGGGAAATCAACGCTCACATCCAGAATCGGCAGATCATGGCTTTCCACAAAATACACCTTGGCGCCATTCTCCAAAACCCAGTGTTGGATGGGTAGAGTAGCATGCGCGCTCAATGCGGTGAATACAGCAAACAGGGCAAATAATGTACGCATTATCGAAGCTCTCCACCGGTATGGCGCATCCCCGGAATTCCGGGACGCTCAGGCTTATTATCGAACGGCTGCGGGTCCAGCGTGGCCACAGTCAATTCATTATCCACCAGGTATTTGCGTGCCACATCGCGTACCTGCTCTGCCGTCACTGCCTGCAATTTTTTCACACGCGCCTCAATTTCGGATATGGGTAATCCCGCTGTCGCGTACATACCCAGTTGCATGGCTTGGTAAAAAGTCGAATCGCGCTGATACACATCGCTTGCGACAACCTGAGCCTTGACCCGCTTCAGTTCATCTGCACTTACCCCGTCACGTTTGATGAGCTCGATCTGAGCGCGCAAGGCCGCTTCCAGATCGGCAGCAGTTTTGCCTGCTGAGGGTGTACCATCCAGCAGAAACAGGCCCGGACCCCGCGCCACTGCACCATAATCAGCACCTGCTTCACTGGCGACTCGTTGCCCACGCACCAAATTACGGGTCAGACGCGCTGCATCCCCGCCATCCAGCACGGCAGCCAATACTTGCAGCGCGTAAGGCTGCCAGTCCTTGTCAACGTCACGCAGCACTGGCGCATGGTAGGCCATGATGAGGTACGGCAGCTTGGCCGGCGCTTTGACCGTCACGCGTTTGATACCGGTTTGCTCCGGTTCAGGCTGGGGTTTACGCACCGGCAGTGTTTTCGACGGGATTGATCCGAAATAATGTTCGGCCAGCTGTTTTACCGCGTCCGCCCGGATATCTCCCACGACGACCAGCGTTGCATTATTCGGCGCATACCAACGGTGATACCAGTCGCGCGCATCCCCCACCGTCATATGTTGCAAGTCATTCATCCAGCCAATCACCGGACGTCGATAGGGGCTTTCCTGAAATGCAACCGCCATCAATTGCTCATACAGCAGCGCCTGGGGTTTATCGTCGGTACGCATGCGCCGCTCTTCCATCACGACCTGGATTTCCTTGGTAAAATTGGCTTCTGACAAAATGAGGTTTTGCATGCGGTCGGCTTCCAGCTTGAGCGCCAGTTCGAGCCGGTCTTTTTGCAATTGTTCGAAATAAGCGGTGTGATCGCGGCTGGTAAACGCATTTTCACGCCCGCCTGCTGCCGCAATCAGCTTGGAAAACTGGCCGTCTGGAACTTCTTTGGTCCCCTTGAACATCATATGTTCAAGCACATGGGCGACACCCGTGGTACCGTTGAACTCATCCAAGCTACCGGCTCGATACCACACTTGCGAAACCACAATGGGTGCGCGATGGTCTTCCTTGACCAGAACGCGCAAACCATTGGTGAGATGAAATTCCTGTACTGTGGCCAAAGCCGGGGTGGCCAGACATAAAATCCCGAAGGCGAGAACGTGTTTTATAAAGTTCATTTCAATCCCGGAATAAGTTAAGGCAGGACGCATGATAAAATAAGCGTCTCAATTATGCTGAGTTTCCGCACACTGTTTAAAGACTGTCCACATCGTGTTTAGCTTCTTCAAGAAATCCGGCAACAAGACCATTCCAGCTGAAGCCGCGCCAGAGCCGACTACGCCAGTAGCCGAAATTGCGCCTGTCGTAGCAACCGAACCCGCACCCAAACCATCCTGGGCGCAGCGCCTGAAACAGGGTTTAAGTCGTACCCGCGAACAATTGGGTAGACAACTGACCAGCCTGTTTTCACGTGGCGGCAAAATAGATGCTGATCTCTACGACGAACTGGAAACCATATTGCTCACCGCCGATGTCGGCGTGGATGCCAGTCAGTATCTGCTCGATAGTCTACGCCAGCGCGTCAAAAAAGATCATCTTACTGATGCCACTCAATTACAGTCTGCACTGCACGATGTATTGTGCACGCTGCTCGCGCCACTCGAACAAGCTTTGGATATAAGCACCCACAAACCCTACGTAATCATGCTGGCAGGCGTAAATGGCGCTGGCAAGACCACGACCATAGGCAAACTGGCCAAATATTACCAGGCACAAGGCAAATCGGTATTGCTGGCGGCAGGTGATACATTCCGTGCCGCTGCACGCGAACAGCTTATGGTTTGGGGCGAGCGAAATAATGTGGCGGTGATTTCACAGGATGGCGGTGATTCCGCAGCGGTGATTTTCGATGCTGTTGCCGCAGCACGCGCCCGCGGTATTGACATTGTACTGGCCGATACTGCCGGACGGCTGCCCACCCAGCTCAACCTGATGGAAGAAATCCGCAAGGTCAAGCGAGTCATCCAGAAAGCCGAGCCCTCTGCTCCACATGAAGTCTTGCTGGTGCTGGACGCCAACACCGGACAAAACGCGGTGACTCAGGTCAAGGCGTTTGACGATGCGCTGGGTGTAACCGGTCTGGTGCTCACCAAGCTGGATGGCACCGCCAAAGGCGGCGTGATTGCGGCCATCGCCAAAACACGTCCACATCCGATTCGTTTTATCGGTGTGGGCGAAAGTCTGGATGATTTGCGGCCATTCGTAGTGAGCGATTTCGTTGATGCACTATTCGAGGCACCCGCACCATGATTCGTTTTGAAGCTGTCACTAAACGCTATCCGGGCGGTTATGAGGCCTTGTCCAAGGCAAGCCTGGAAATTAACAGCGGCGAAATGGTTTTTCTCTCCGGGCCCTCAGGCGCAGGAAAATCCACGCTGCTCAAACTCATGGCTGCGATCGAGCGCCCCACATCGGGTACGGTCACGGTCAATAACCAGAATGTCGGCAAAATGCGTCGCGCCGCTATTCCCTACCTGCGTCGTAATATTGGCCTGATATTTCAGGACCATAAATTGTTATTCGACCGCAGCGTCATTCACAATGTCCTCCTGCCTTTGCTGATCGCCGGATTTCCGCGTCAGGAAGCGGCTGGTCGGGCACGCGCGGCTTTGGACAAAGTGGGCCTGCTTAAACGCGAAAAAGCCAATCCCATTACGCTTTCAGGCGGCGAGCAACAGCGTCTGTGCATTGCCCGCGCCATCGTCTCGCGTCCCAGCCTGGTACTGGCCGATGAGCCCACCGGTAATTTGGATGCGGACTACGCGCGTGACATCATGGACATGTTCAAGGCATTCAATCAGGTGGGTGTCACGCTGGTTATCGCTTCGCATGATGACAATGCCATCCAGGCCTACGGCAGCCGGGTCATTCACCTGGAACACGGGGTAATACGCGCATGATCGCCTGGCTTTCCCATCATCGCCAGGCACTCATGGCAACCTTGATGCGCATGGGTAAAACGCCTTTCGCTACCCTGTTTGCCATTATTGCCATCGGCGTCGCATTGAGTTTGCCCGCCGGCTTGTTTGTCTTGCTGCATAATGTCACACGCCTCGCGGCAGGCTTGCCCGCCCAGCCGGAAATCAGCATTTTCATGCAACAAAACGCAAGTGATAGCGATATCAGCGCCATCCGACAACGCCTACAGGCGCGCACCGATTTCGCCAGTATCCGTTTTATACCGAGAGCGGAGGCGCTGGCCACCTTGTCAAAACAGGCCGGGATTAGCGATCTGACAGCGGGTTTGAGTGACAATCCTTTACCTGATTCGTGGGTGATCATCCCGATGCAAGTCGATGCCCAGAATCTGGCACGTATTGCCACCGATATTCGCAGTTGGCCGCAGGTCGCTGAAGTCCAGGACGACAGCCAGTGGGCTCAACGCCTCACCGCCCTGCTAGGATTGGGCCGGAATCTGGTATGGGTACTGGCAAGCTTGCTGGGCGCGGCTCTGGTAGCCGTATCCGGGAACACGATCCGGCTACAGATTCTCACCCGCCGCGAAGAAATTGAAGTCAGCCGCCTGATCGGCGCCACCGATCGCTATATACGTCGTCCATTCCTGTATTTCGGTGTCGTGCAGGGACTGTTCGGCGGCCTCATTGCCTGGTTGATTATCGTCGTATCGGTACTATTGCTTGACCAGCAGGCAAGCAAACTGGCCGCCCTTTATGCCTCCCCATTCCATTTGACTGGCCTTGACTGGATGGAGACGGGGATACTACTGGCAATCGCTGCTGCCCTGGGTTGGCTAGGCGCTTATCTGGCCGTGAGCCGCAGTCTGCGCCTGATAGAATCCAGATAATCTATATTTCGGTGAACTTTACACGATTAGCACTCTCTTATACAGAGTGCTAAAATGAGTTCAAGGAGGAACATGCTATGTCACCCACTTTTTCATTACCTGCATTAAGCAATAGTGCCAGCAGTCTGGACAGCTATATCCACACCATCAATAGCTACCCGATGCTGAGCCTGGAAGAAGAGATTTCACTCGGGCGCCGTCTGCGCGATGATAACGACCTAGAGGCGGCCGGCCATCTGGTGATGTCGCACCTGCGGGTTGTAGTGAGTATCGCCCGCAAATACGTCGGCTACGGCCTGCCCCAGGCTGACCTGATTCAGGAAGGCAACATCGGCCTGATGAAAGCGGTCAAACGCTTTGACCCGGAACGCGGCGTTCGGCTGGTATCGTTTGCCATGCACTGGATCAAAGCCGAAATGCACGAATACATCCTGCGCAACTGGCGCATGGTGAAAATCGCCACCACCAAAGGCCAGCGCAAACTGTTTTTTAACCTGCGCAGTCATAAGACCAGCTCCAATAGCTTGAGTCCCGATGAGGCCACCGCCATGGCTAAAGAACTGGGTGTGAAACGCGAGGAAGTACTGGAAATGGAAGCGCGCTTTTCCGGCCAGGACATTAATCTTGAGCCTTTGGGCGATGATGGTGAGGACGGTTACGGCCCCTTGGCTTACCTGAGTAACACGGAAGATGAGCCGTCCAAGATTCTGGCACAGAACGAAAGTGAACAGCGTACCAGCACTGGTCTGATGTCCGCATTGGACGCGCTGGATGCACGCAGCCGTCACATTGTCGAAGCGCGCTGGTTGCGCGAAGAGGATAATGCCACCCTGCATGATCTGGCTGCGGAATACAATATTTCTGCGGAACGTGTACGTCAGATTGAACAAAAAGCGTTTCAGAAGATGAAAGCTGCGTTGGTTTAAGTATTTCAGTGCAGTACAACCCATAAAAAACCCCGCTGAAGCGGGATTTTTTATGGGTTGTACTGGTTTGCATCAGGCAAATATAAGCACTGAGAAGAAGCTGAGCCAGGCAAACACGATGAGACTCACGACAATGGTCATTGGCATATTTGTTTTGTTGAAAAGCTGATTCATGATGCGTCCTTACTCGGCAATATTGGCAATGGTTTCATTTTAAACTATTTCGTTTTGTCGCTCAATTGATTAGAGGGCAACATCGGGTCGTCTTCATCCATCAAAATGCGTTGCGCAGGGCCTTCCATATCTTCAAACTGACCGTTTTTAATCGCCCAGAAAATACCGAACCCAATCAATAAAATAAATATGACCGTCAAGCCTAGCAAAAACACCAACGTAGAAGTCATTTGAGCCTCAAAGCATTCAATACGACCACCATGGAACTGATGGACATCCCCAGCGCAGCCAGCCAGGGTGAAACATAACCAAGCGCGGCAAACGGTAATGCAACTACATTATACGCCACCGCCCAAAACAGATTCTGGCGCATCACAGCCAGGGCATCGCGTCCTGTTTCCAAGGCTTGTGACACATCGTCCAGGCGATTGGAAAGCAGCACAATATCACTACTCTGGTTGGCTACGTCCGTTCCTGCTGCCATCGCAAAAGATACCTGGGCCCCGGCCAGAACCGGCGCGTCATTGATACCATCCCCCACCATCGCCACGATCGCGCCATTGCTTTGCAGCGCCTGCAAAGTGGCCAGCTTATCTTGCGGCTTTTGCTGCCAATGCAGATTGTCCACACCAAGCGCATTGCCGACATGGCGCACTGTTGTTTCGTTATCGCCACTCAAAATGCTGATTTCCATACCGCGCGCCTTGAGTGTCGCCATGGCTTGAACGGCATCGTCACGCAGCGGGTCTTCCAACACAAATACGGCCAATGCGCGCTCCGAGTCACACAACCACACCAATGTCGCACTGGGATAACGGTGGACATAATTTTCAGCCTCGACTTGGCTGACCGGAGAAAAACCCTGGTTACCCAAGTAATATGTCTTACCGCTCACCTCACCAGACACGCCTTGCCCGGGATGGTTGCGCGCGTTTTGCACAACAAGCAAATCAGCGGCCGATACACGCCCCTTGAATGCCAGCGCCAGAGGGTGCTCCGACGCCTGCTCCAGACTCGCGGCCAATACATTGCATTGCGTTATCGACATAGCTGATAGGGCAATCACGTCTACGATAACCGGTTTGCCTTGCGTCAGCGTGCCGGTCTTGTCAAAGACCACATGATTTACGCTTGCCAGCGTTTCAAGGGCATGGCCACGCGTCACCAAAATTCCACGTTTTATGAGATGAGAGCCGGCCGCCGCCAGTGCTGCGGGCACTGCCAATGACAATGCGCACGGGCACGTTACCACCAGCACCGCAAGCACAATGTCCAACACCTGTGAGCGGTCTATGAAGAACCAAACCACCCCCACTATTGCGGTAAAAACCAGCAGGCCGATGGTGAACCAGGAAGCGACGCGGTCGGCCAGTGTGGCAATACGCGGTTTTTCCGATTGCGCCTTATCCACCATCCGTACAATACCGGCCAGAACCGTGTTTTCCCCCACACCCGTCACCGTCAGCGTCAGCGGACTTTCCAGATTAATGCTGCCGGCGATGACGCTGTCCCCCATCTGTTTGACCACCGGACGCGGCTCACCGGTCATTAGCGCCTCATCTACTGTAGACACGCCTTCCGTCACGACGCCGTCGGCGGCGATTGTTTCACCTGGCTTGGCCAGAATACGGTCACCGCTGAGCAAATCCATGACCGGGATATGTTCCTGCTGGCCGGCACGTAGCCGGACTGCCATGGAGGGTTGCAGCTTGAGCAGATTTTCTGCCGCTTCCACCGATTTGCCACGTGCGCCCGCTTCCAGTAAACGCGTACCCAACAGGAATAGCACGAACATCCCGATGGAATCGTAATAAACATGCGTTCCGCCAAACACGGTGACCCATACGCTGCCGACAAATGCGGTAATGAGTGCCAGTGCCACCGGTACATCCATGTTCAGGTGGCCGGACTTGATGCCACTCCATGCGGCACGATAAAAAGGCATCGCGGAAAAGGTCACTACCGGCAATGTCAGCAACAACCCGAACCAGCGCAATATTAAAACCGTACTTGGATCGATCCCATCCCATTTACCCGCATAAAGACCAACCGACAACATCATCGCCTGAGCCCCACCGATCCCGGCAATGGCAAGTCGCTGCAAATCTTTTTTACGCTTTGATTGACGCAAGGCATCGGCTTGCAAGGCACTGTAGGGGTGCGCGTTATAACCCAGCAACTGGATTTCCTGCAGGATGCGCGACAATGAGATTTCAATGCTGTTCCAGGCAACCCGGGCGCGGTGATTGGCATAATTGACCTGCACCGTGCGTATACCGGGCAACTGCTTGAGATGACGTTCGTTGAGCCACACACAGGCGGCACAAGTGATGCCCTCCAGGATCAGCACCGCTTCGCGTTGATCCTCTCCACTGTCTATTACAAAGCTGCGCTGGATATCCGGATGATCGTAAAGCGCAAGCTTTTGCAGTTCATCCGGCAATACTTCATGCCCTTGGCCCGGCAAAGCCGTGCGATTGGCGTAATACTCTCCGAGCCCATTATCCACAATCGCCTGGGCAACTGCCTGGCAACCACGACAGCACATGGCCTGGGATTGTTTCGCGATATTGACGCTGAGCTCTATGCCATCGGGAACAGTTTGACCACAGTGGTAGCAGAATTCTGGCGATGCCATCCTTTGTTCAGGAAGCGGACACGGTCACATCATGCTCACGTTCGATGCGTTGACCATCAGCTTCAATCTCCAGCTTAACTACCCATGAACCCGAACCAGCAATACTGATGCCGCCGGTATACTCACCTGGATTACGCTGCTGCAACTGCAAAAGCGGGAGTGATTGCACATAGCCTGGACGGAAGAAGTGCAATGTAACGACAGCATTTTTTATAGGCTGTTTCTGCTTGTCACGCAGGTTCATCACCAGCTTATTGACTGCGGCACCTGCCTTCAGCGTATCCAGACCTTCAATCTCGACATCCCAGCCCAGCTTTTCTTCATCAGAGAGCATTTTAAGATGTGAGTTGATCGCTTTAGACGCTTGGTCAGTATGCTCAGTCACTCCCGAAAAACCTGAATAGACCTGGTGATTTTTGGCGCGCGGCATGATCAGGCTGGCCACCCATGGGGGCACCCCTTGAGTAGATATCGCCACGAAGGTGCCATCGGTGATGGCAAGGATCGCAAAAAATGTCATGAGCGCTTTCGGCGCCCAGTGCATGCGCTTCCCGGAATTGCGCTTATCGCTCGCGAGCAGGCTGAGTATGGTCGCCGTCGCCAGAAAGATTGCGACGTGAATGGCAACCACGTCCAGTTCATCACCCTTTGTTACCGCATAAAATGCATACGCAATAGTCGGTATCGCACCGGAAATAACCCCGCGCCAGTAATTCGCCAAACCCAAGCGACCTAACAGCAAATGCAATATCACCACGATTACGGTGCCGCCAAACAGCGTTTCCAGCAAGCTCATTGTTCGTTCGTCCTTGAATAAAAGTTTACCTGCTCTACCGCCTTGTCTTTCGGGTGTGATAACGGAGTGATCACAAAACCAAAGCGGGGGTATTTGCCAACCTGCTGTGGTGTAAGTTTGATACTGGCCTGCACCATGACACTATTACCACTGTGAACCGTGACTGCTTGATGCTCATCCAAATCCAATGCGCCGCGCGGCAAACCTTGCGTCGTAATGCGATAACGCATATCTTTGCCACTCTTGTTGGTCAGCCGAATCTGATAACGATTACGGATGTCGCCATTGGAGAGCACCACATAGAGCGGCTGGCGAATTTGCTGCACGTCGTGCTCGAAAGTCGTGCGCGAGGTAATACTGTATATCAGTGCACCTGTCACCACGCTGAGAAGGATGGAATAACCCAGAACTTTGGGCCGCATCCAATGAATGCGGGGTTTGGATGGCGTTGCCTTGGCCAGATTGGCTTCAGAGTCATAGCGAATCAGCCCCCGTGGATAACCCACCGAGTCCATAATGGTGTTGCACGCGTCAATACAGAGCCCGCAAGAGATGCATTGATATTGCAAGCCATCCCGAATATCGATGCCCGTTGGGCAGACCTGTACGCAGAACCCGCAATCAATGCAGTCCCCATGCCCTTTATCCTGACGTATTTCGCGTATTTTCAACTCACCTTTCGGCGCTGCCCTGCCAAGCGTTGCGTCTCCGCGTTGTGCGTCATAGGCAACCGCCATCGTTTCAGGGTCATACATCACACTCTGAAAACGGCCATATGGGCATACATAAGCGCATATTTGTTCGCGCATCAGTCCTGCGGCTGCATAGGTGCTGATAGTTAGTGAAAATACCGTGACATAAGCTGCATAAACGGCATGGCCCGTAAAGAATCGTGCCAATATATCGGGCGCATAGCCGTAATAAAGCACGAACGTCATCCCCGTCCAGAACGATAACAATACCCATAGGGTATGTGTCGTTCCCAGCTTCAGAATTTTTTCTTTATTCCATGGTTGGCGCTGTAGGCGAATACGTGCCGGACGCTCACCCTGAACAAGTTTTTCTATCCAGACAAATATATCCGTCCATAAGGTCTGAAAGCAGAAGTAGCCGCAAAATGCCCGGCCAATCAGGGTTGTTGCAAAAAAAAGCACAATTGCCGCGATGAATAACAGCAGAGCAAGCCAAAAAACGTTCTGCGGATACATCACCAGGTTAAAAATAAAGAATCGGCGCTGCTCCAAATCGAACATGACCGCTTGGGAAACCACGCCTTCGCGCGTCCATGGCAACCACGGCAGTCCGAAGTACACTGCATAAGCCAGAGCCATTACTCCCCATTTGAAATTGCGGAAACGTCCTTTGACTGAACGCGTAACAATGGGGATACGCTTCTGATATAGCGCCCGTGGCTCTTCAATACCAACGTTCAACCGTGTTCTCCATGAAAAAACCCCCGCAGTTTGGCAGGGGTTTTATTGAGGCCGCGAGACCGGCCGAAACCGGATCAGGGGTCAATGATTTCTTACTTACCACCACCCAGTTCGTGAACATAGACCGTCAGCAACTTGATTTGTTCAGCTGACAGTCGATCTTTCCAGGTTGGCATGACACCTTTATTCAGACCCGTACGAATTACATTTTTTACTGCCGTCTCTTTCAGCGGAATCGTTTTGGCATCAGGAACATCTGCCCACAACCAGATACTATCGGTCAGGTTGGCTGAACCGAGTACCTGTCGCCCTTTCGCATCAACGCCATGACAGTAATAGCAGGCCGCGGTTTCGGAATGAAACAGCACATCTCCTGCCTTCGCGCTTTCCGGATTGACTGCATTGTGCGAAAGGCTCAGCACATAATCAGCAAGTTGAGTCATTTGCGTATCCGTCAATACTTCGGCAAACGGCGGCATGTAACCATGCCGGCCATTGGTAATGGTCTGCTGGATATTTGCGTAATGACCACCGTAGAGCCAATCGTCGTCGGTGAGGTTGGGAGCAAAGTCCATTTTGCCGGCACCACCCTGCTGATGGCAGGCGGCGCAGTTGTCGGAGAACAATTGCTTACCGGCAGACAACACAAAACTGTTTAGTTCGGGGTCCTTGGCAATCTGGTCAAATGGCATTGACGCGACTTTGTCAAAATAAGGCTTTTGAGCCGCGATTGCTTCGTTATTTTCCTTGATGAACAGTGCGCGCGTATTCCAGTGAGTGGTCTTTTTCACCCCTTTGTCGTTAACGTAGGTGATCGTATCAAAACCGGTAGTGAAACCTTTACCTACAGGCCAGGCTGGGTAAATGAACCAGTAGATAACCGCAGCCAGCACCGAGATATAGAATGCATACAGCCACCAGGTTGGAATCGGGTTATTGTATTCCTGCAGGTCACCGTCCCACGCATGACCGGTAGTCTGCACGGTATGCGACTGTAATTTTTCCTGACTCATTTCTTGTCTTCCTTGCTTTCAGATTCATCGTCCATGAATGGCATGTATTTATAGGTCTCCAAACGCTCGCCGCGTTTCTTGTTGCCATATACATACAGCACTATCAATACAAAAGTGACGAACAGAATCACTAGCGCCAAGGGCTTGGTATGCTCATATGAGGCAAACCAGTTCAACCAGTTCATGTCCATGGGTCGCGGCCTATAATTAACGGTACTTCACAAACGCATCGTCGTCAT
>JBDSHM010000114.1:0-6439 GCA_039918495.1 Sulfuriferula sp.
TGACGTGATCTTCTTCGCCCACGGACACGCCGCCGCTGGTAATCACCACATCGGCTATCGCAGCCGCACGTTGCAGCGCGTCCAGCGTGGACGTCAGCGTATCGGGTATGCTGCCCAGATCCAGCCACTCGCAACCCAGACCTTGTACCAGTCCGGCCAGCGTATAACGGTTGGAATTGTAAATCTGCCCTGCTCCCAATATTGCTCCGGGTTGCACAAGTTCATCGCCGGTGGAAAAGCTGGCCACCTTGAGACGTCGATATACCGGCAGCTCAGCCAGCCCTACCGACGCAGCCAGCCCCATCTCGGCAGCACCCAGGCGCGTACCCGCTGGCAATATAATGTCGCCGGGGCGAATGTCTTCTCCGGCACGGCGAATATGTGCACCCGCTTCAGGTAGCCGATTAATCTGTACCTGGTCGCCTTCCTGTACACAGTCCTCCTGCATTACGACTGCATCTGCCCCGGACGGGATCGGTGCCCCGGTGAAAATCCTAGCCACGCTGTTTAACGCCAGCGTCTCTCCAACCTGTCCAGCCGCAATGCGTTGGGTAACCGTCAGCCGTGCGCCCGGCGAGCAGTCCGCAGCACGCACCGCGTAACCATCCATTGCGCTGTTATCCAGCGGCGGCACGCTGATCATGGCGACCTGCGATTGCGCCAGCACGCGCCCCAGACTCAACTCGGTGGGGACGGATTCGGTTTGAGTCTTCTGCCCACGCGCACGCTTGAGTAATTCTTCCAATAACTGGTCCGCAGTCAGCACTTCAAACTCCTGTCTTGATTCGGATGAATCGATAAATTGCGGCTGTGTCATTCAAATCCAGCCACTGCATTTCGTTGGGTGGCGCCACATCGGCGGCAACCGCCACAATGTTCGCATCGGCAGGATACAACCACGGTTGATTATTCGCGCTACGATGTACTTCCAGTTTTGGAATGGCCTCGCGCTTGTAACCTTCCACCAGCACCAGATCCACAGGTGCGAGACGCGCCAACAAATCCTGCAAATCCGGTTCTGTGTCGTCGCGTAACTCATGCATCAGCGCCCAACGCCGACCTGATGTCAGCAACACTTCGTGCGCACCGGCCTGTCGGGCACGCCAGCTATCTTTGCCGGGCTGATCCGTATCCACATCATGGTGCGTCTGCTTGATCAGCGTCACGCTCAACCCATCCACTGCAAATAGCGGGATAAGCTTTTCGATCAGCGTCGTCTTGCCAGCTCCGCTCCAGCCCGCCAGGCCCAATACCTTCATATGTGATTTTTCTTTGATTTTGGCCTCATATAGCGTTATATTCTATACAACATAACGACTGCCTGCAAAGCCATGTCCGCCATACTCCCACCGAATCTTAGCGACCGTTTTGGCCGCCGCATCGAATATCTTCGCCTGTCAGTGACAGACCGATGCGATCTGCGTTGCAGCTACTGCATGCCGGATGGATTCAAGGGATTTGAGGAACCTGAACACTGGCTCACTTTTGATGAAATTGAGCGCTTGCTCGGCGCATTTGCCCGGCTGGGTCTGAAACGGGTGCGCATTACCGGCGGCGAACCTTTGTTGCGCCGTAATTTGCCTGCGCTAGCTGCCCGTATTGCCAGCCTGCCCGGCATCGAGGATTTGTCGCTTTCCACCAACGCCACCCAGATGGACAAACACGCCGTCGCACTCAAGACTGCCGGCGTTGCGCGCTTGAACGTCAGCCTGGATTCCCTGCGCGCGGATCGTATCGAATCCGTTACCGGGCGCGATGTGCTGCACAAAATCCTGGCCGGTCTGTCCAGTGCACAACAAGCCGGATTTGCGCCCATCAAAATCAATATGGTGGCAATGCGCGGGGTGAACGACGATGAAATTGATGACATGGTGGCATTCTGCATGGAACAGGGCTTTGTATTACGCCTGATCGAAGCAATGCCGATGGGCGACACCGGCCGCAATACCCAATATCTCGACCTGCAACCGGTCAAATCACGTATTCAGAAACGTTTCGATCTGATCGATAGTGCATTTCCTGGAGGTGGCCCGGCACGCTACCTGGGCAGCCGCGACGGGCAATTCTCTGTCGGTTTTATTACCCCTATTTCGCAACATTTTTGCGCCACATGCAATCGCGTGCGTTTATCGGTAGATGGCACGCTCTATCTCTGTCTGGGGCAAGACGAAAAGTTCGAATTTCGCCCGCTGTTGCGCGGCGGAGCGAGCGATGTGGAATTGGAAAGCGCCATCCGGATGGCGCTGGAACTCAAACCGGAACGCCACGAATTTCTTGAGCAACCGAACAAGATAGTCCGCTTCATGTCCGCAACCGGAGGCTAGCCGGCCGACTTTACGGTAAAATCTCGAGATTCATTCTAATTCCGGCTGCACATGATCTGGAAACCTCATGTAACGGTTGCTGCGGTAATCGAACTCAACGGCCGCTTCCTGCTGGTTGAAGAACAAACCGATGACGGCATTTTGTTCAACCAACCGGCTGGTCATCTTGACCCCGGTGAATCGCTGATAGCCGCTGCAATCCGCGAAACGCTGGAAGAATCCGCCTATCATTTTGTGCCCGAGGCTTTGGTGGGGATATACCAATGGCATCAACCCGGGCGTGAGCGTACTTATTTGCGTTTTGCCTTCACCGGCACAATCACCGGCAACGAACCGGATCGCATCCTTGATGAGGGTATTCTGCGTACCGTCTGGCAAACACCCGATGAAATACGCGCGCTGCAAAATCGCCACCGCAGTCCGCTGGTCATCCGTTGCATGGATGACTACCTGGCAGGCACGCATTATCCATTGGCATTACTGACTCACTACTCATGATACGTGACGCAATAATGAGCCTCGGACTGCTGATCTGCCTACCTGCCTGGGCGACGGATGTCAGCGTCTGTTATAACTACAGTTGTGCCACTCAGGCCAAGGTGGATTTCAGTTCGCAACAACTAGACAGTATCCGTTTGTTGTTCAAGAACGCAGCTACCCCGAATGGAGAGCGCAGTGCGATTGCCAATGCCATTGGTCTGTTTGAAAGATTTTCCGGCGAACAAACCCCGACATGGCGTGACAAAGGCGGCAACGTTAACGACGATGGGGTTGACGGACGCATGGACTGCATTGACCATTCAACCAATACCACTACGTATCTCGACCTGCTGGAACAGCTTGGTTTATTGCGCTTCCATAGTGTACTCAAACGTGTGGAACGTGCGTCACTGATCTTCAACGTGCACTGGGCAGCGCATATTTTGGATATTACAACCCGGCAGGAGTACGCAGTGGACTCATGGTTCTATGACAATGGGCACCCCGCCGTCATCTACCGTTTGCAAGACTGGCTGAAAGGCGCTTCTCCCGATGTCTAAGCCACATATTGTCGTCGGCATGTCAGGCGGCGTGGATTCGGCTGTCACCGCCCTGTTGCTCAAACAGCAAGGCTATCGCGTCACCGGCTTGTTCATGAAAAACTGGGATGACGAGAATGATGAGGCGTGTCCCGCACGCCAGGATTTTCTGGATGTGCTGGCTGTCGCCGACGTCATTGGACTGGATATCGAAGCAGTCAATTTCAGCGCCGAATACAAGGATCGTGTATTCAGCTATTTTTTGCGTGAATATGAAGCTGGCCGCACACCCAATCCGGATGTGCTCTGCAATGCCGAGATCAAATTCAAAGCGTTTCTGGACCATGCACTGAGCCTGGGCGCAGAGCGTATTGCCACTGGCCATTATGCGCGGCTACTGGAAGTGGATGGTCGCCATGAACTGCTTAAAGCGGTGGATACGGCCAAGGATCAGAGCTATTTTTTGTATCGACTCAATCAGGCTCAGTTATCCAAATCCATGTTCCCGCTGGGTGAATTGACCAAACCGCAGGTACGTCGTATCGCCGAGGACGCCGGACTACCTAATTTCGCCAAGAAAGACAGTACCGGCATTTGTTTCATTGGTGAACGCCCGTTTCGGGAATTCCTGCAACGTTATCTGCCGATCCAGCCCGGCGATATGTGTACGCCTGACGGACGCGTGGTCGGTCGTCACCAAGGCTTGATGTACCATACCCTGGGACAACGGCAGGGACTCGGAATAGGCGGTGCCGGTGCCGCCTGGTTCGTAGCGGGAAAAGACCTCAAGGAGAATCGCCTGATTGTCGTGCAGGGACACGATCATCCTCTGCTGTTCAGTACACATCTGCGTGCTGCGGATCTCAACTGGATTGCCGGGTTGGAACCCGACCACACTCTTACCTATGCCGCCAAAACCCGTTACCGGCAGGCCGACGCGAGTTGCCGTTTCGGCATGCTGAATCAAGACGGATGCACACTTGATTTCGATACTTCACAATGGGCCGTCACACCAGGCCAATCCGTCGTTCTGTATGCAGGCGATATCTGCCTGGGCGGCGGCATTATCCAATAAACAAGCTTATGAATATTCTTTTTGTCACTTCTGAAATACATCCCCTCACCAAAACCGGCGGACTGGCTGATGTCAGCGGCGCCTTACCGGCGGCATTGCGCAAGCTGGATATGGATGTGCGCGTGCTCATTCCCGGGTATTCCAAGGTATTGGCTGCGCTACCCGACAAAAAACTGCTCGCTAGCCTGGAACTCCCGGTACATGGTCGCTTCAATCTGTACAGCGCCGCCATGCCCGACAATGCCGTTCCGTTGATCGTGATTGACCACCCAGCCTATTTCGACCGCCGCGGCGGCCCCTATCAGGACATCAGCGGCCAGGACTGGCCGGATAATTATCTGCGTTTCGGGTTGTTATCCGAAGTCGCCGCACTACTGGGTAGTTCCGACTCGCCGTTGAACTGGTCGGTAGATCTCGTGCACTGCAATGACTGGCAAACCGGCCTTACGCCCGCCTATCTGCATCACCGTAACGCACGTCCTGCAGCCACGTTGATGACGATTCACAATCTGGCTTATCAGGGGATATTTCCGCCGCATACCCTTGCCGAATTGAATTTACCGCCGTCCAGTTTCAGTATTGAAGGGCTTGAATATTATGGCAATCTGTCATTTCTCAAAGCCGGTTTGTATTATGCCAACCACATTAGCACCGTCAGTCCCAGTTACGCTGCAGAAATCCAGCAGGAAGCGTTAGGCTTCGGGTTGCAGGGGCTGCTATTCCAACGCCGCACTCAACTCACCGGCATTGTGAACGGCATTGATACGAATGACTGGAACCCTGCCAGTGATCCGCATCTATCCCACAATTACAGCATTGGTGACATGTCCGGTAAGGCGGCTGTGAAACGACAGTTGCAGGCTGATCATAGCCTTACCAAGAGCAAAGACACACCCTTGTGCGGGATTATCAGCCGCATGACGCACCAAAAGGGTCAGGATATGCTCCTGGCGATTGCGCCTCAGCTGATCAAAGCAGGCGTACAAATCATCGTGCTCGGCAGCGGGGACACGCTGCTGGAAACCCAACTGCGTCAACTGGCAGCAGAATATCCAGCGCAAGTCAGCGTCGTCATTGGCTATGATGAAGGGCTTGCACACTGCATTGAAGCCGGCGCGGATATTTTCCTGATGCCATCGCGTTTTGAGCCGTGCGGGCTGAATCAAATGTACAGCCAGCGTTATGGCACACCTCCCATCGTGCATCGTACCGGCGGCTTGGCCGATACCGTGACAGACACCACCAGCGCCACCCTGGCAGATGGCAGCGCCACGGGTTTCATGTTTGACGAAGCAACACCAGCCGCCTTTCTCGCCGCCGTACAACGTGCTTTGGCCAGTTACCGTAATCCACGACAATGGAAGCAAATTAAAAAACACGCCATGGAACGTGATTTCAGCTGGGAAGCCAGTGCAACGCACTACCAGAAACTATACGAAAGCCTGATTACCCACTAATGTCTTCATCACCTTTCGCGTAAAATAACCGTTTTAGCACTCCGTTCTATCCCATGATCCGTACACGTTTCGCTCCCAGCCCTACCGGCTATCTGCATATTGGCGGCGCACGCACCGCGCTGTTTTCATGGGCGTATGCCCGCAAACACGGTGGCGTTTTTGTCCTGCGCATCGAAGATACCGATCTGGAACGTTCTACACCGGAATCCGTCGAGGCCATTCTGCAAGGTATGAACTGGCTTGGATTGGATTACGATGAAGGTCCGTTCTATCAGATGCAACGCATGCAACGCTATAAGGAAGTCCTCGATCAGATGCTGGCCAGCGGCCATGCCTATCACTGCTACGCCAGCAAGGAAGACGTGGAAACCATGCGCGAACAACAACGTGCTGCGGGGCTCAAACCACGTTACGATGGCCGCTGGCGTCCGGAACCGGGCAAGGTTCTGCCTGCGCTTCCTGAAGGAGTTGCACCGGTAGTGCGTTTCAAAAATCCGCTGGATGGCGCGGTTGCTTGGAATGATCTGGTCAAAGGGATAATCGAGATCGCCAACAGCGAACTGG
>JBDSHM010000115.1:0-6774 GCA_039918495.1 Sulfuriferula sp.
GACGCGGGCAATGAAATCATCGGAATTGAAGTCCAGGTCTTCGACGCGCGAATTCAGTTTGGCGGCAATGTAATAGCGCAACCATTCGGCGTCCATGCCAAGTTCCAGATACCGCAGCGGAGATATCCCTGTGCCGCGGCTTTTAGACATTTTTTCGCCGCTGACGGTAATAAATCCATGCACGTGCAGGCCATCAGGCGTCTTCCGTCCCGAAAATTTAAGCATGGCCGGCCAGAACAGGGCGTGGAAATAGAGAATGTCCTTGCCGATGAAATGATACAACTCGACGCTGCTATCTTCTTTCCACCAAGTGTCGAAGTCCAGATGTTGATCGGCGGCGAGTTTTTTGAAACTCGCCATATAACCGATTGGGGCATCCAGCCAGACATAAAAATATTTGCCTGGTGCGTCGGGGATTTCAAAGCCGAAATAGGGCGCATCACGCGAGATGTCCCAGTTTTGCAGACCTGCGGTAAACCACTCGTCGAGCTTATTGGCAGCCTCGTGCTGCAGCGCGCCGGAGCGTGTCCATTCACGTAAAAAATCCTCGCAGGCACCGAGCCTGAAGAAATGATGCTCGGATTCGCGCCGTACCGGTGTGCTGCCGGAAACGGCAGAAACCGGGTTGACCAGATCAGTAGGGGAATAAGTCGCACCGCATACTTCACAGCCGTCTCCATACTGGTCCTGCGCACCACATTTTGGGCATTGTCCTTTGATGAATCGATCCGGCAGAAACATTTCCCGCACTGGATCGTAATATTGCTCGATGGTTTTTTTCTCGATCAATCCGGTTTTTTGCAATTTTTGATAGACGGTGCTGGACAGCTCGCGGTTTTCCTCGGAGTTGGTCGAATGATAGCTGTCGAAACCGACGTGAAAACCGGTGAAATCGCGCAAGTGTTCATCGTGCACGCGTGCGATCAATTGCTCCGGCGTGATGCCTTCCTTCTCGGCGCGCAGCATGATGGGCGTGCCGTGAGTATCATCGGCACAGACGTAATAACATTCATGCCCATGCATTTTTTGAAAACGCACCCAGATATCAGTCTGGATATATTCCACCAGATGGCCGAGATGGATGGCGCCGTTGGCGTAGGGAAGGGCAGAAGTGACGAGAATTTTGCGAGTCATGGAAGTCGAATTTTAAGGCAGTAGAGGGCTATGGTTGAGGACAATGCATGAAAATTATTTGAGTCCCATTCCCAGGTAGATGGATAGCATTACGCCCAGCCCCGCAACCAGCAAGGTCGAAAACACTGCCATGTTGACCCAGTAGCCCTGTGGAATTTCCACGGGCCTGAGGGTGCGCAATAAGCGCCTGTACTGAATGACGGCCAGCACAGCCAACAGGCTGCCGAGCAGAATGAAACCCAGTCCTACCCAGAAGGACATGTCGCGTTCGAGTTGCTGAGCGGTACGTGGCGCAAGCATATGCAGAAACAGGCCAAAGCGCTCAACCACAAATCCGAATCCCATCAAAGTAAGGACGGTGCGATTCCACGCCAACAGGGTGCGCTCTGCTGCGAAAAATGTGCGTGGGTCGTTGAGATCGGACATTGGGAACTAATCAGCCAGCAATTGCGCGAGTACGAAGGGCAGAATACCACCGTTCTGGTAGTAGTCGACTTCGATCGGCGTGTCGATGCGTAGTTTGACTGTGGCCGAATCGGTTGATCCATCCGCGCGGTGAATTGCCAGTGTCACGTCCTGCTGTGGGGTGATGCCATTTTCCAGTCCCAGCAAATCGAAAGTTTCACTGCCGTCCAGTTTTAGCGTATCGGCGCCCATACCGTCCATGAACTGGCATGGCAACACGCCCATCCCAACCAGATTGGCGCGGTGGATGCGTTCAAAACTCTTGGCCACCACTGCTTTTACCCCTAGTAGACGCGTCCCTTTGGCGGCCCAGTCGCGGCTGGAGCCGGTGCCGTATTCTTCACCCGCAAATATCATCAGCGGCGTGCCTGCAGTTTGGTATTGCATGGCAGCATCATAAATCGCCATTTCAGCACCATCTGGCTGATGTTTGGTCACACCGCCTTCACTGCCCGGCAACATCAGGTTTTTGATGCGAACGTTGGCGAAGGTACCGCGCATCATGACTTCGTGGTTGCCGCGGCGGGCGCCGTAGCTGTTGAAATCGGCACGATCAATGCCGTGTTCCAACAGAAATTTTCCGGCCGGGGAGCTGGGTTTAATCGAGCCCGCCGGACTGATATGGTCAGTGGTCACTGAATCGCCGAACACGGCCAGCGCACGCGCACCGTGAATGACGCCACTATCGCCAGCAGCACCGTCAAAAAACGGCGGTTGCTGGATGTAGGTAGAATCACTTTCCCATTCATAGACTGCGCCGGTAGGCGCAGGCACAGCGGCCCATAATGGGTTATCAGCGTTGAAATCTGCGTAAAGTTTGCGGTAAGTAGCCGGATCGGTGGCCGTGCCCATCACCGCGGAAACTTCGTCGAGAGAGGGCCAGATGTCCTTGAGATATACCGGTGCACCGTCGTGGCCGGTTCCGAGAGGCTCTTTGGACAGATCCTTGTTCATGGTGCCGGCAATGGCATAGGCAACTACCAGCGGTGGACTCATCAGGAAATTGGCCTTCACGTTCTGATGCACGCGCGCTTCGAAATTGCGATTGCCGGAAAGGACCGACGCCGCGATTAAATCGTTGTCGGTAATGGCTGTTTCGATCGCGGCCGGTAGCGGGCCGGAGTTACCGATGCAGGTGGTGCAGCCGTAACCTACCAGCTTGAATCCCATTTCGCCCAATGCATCCATTAATCCGGCTGTCTGCAGATATTCGGTGACGACACGTGAGCCAGGACCAAGGGAAGTTTTGACGTGAGGCGACACGGTCAGACCTTTTTCCAGCGCCTTTTTCGCCAATAGTCCGGCAGCCAGCATGACGCTGGGGTTGGAAGTGTTGGTGCAAGAAGTGATGGCAGCAATGACCACATCGCCATGGCCAAGTGAGCCGCCTTGAGCGGCTGTATAGACTGCGTTACTGGCGAGATGATCAGGAGTGGGGCGGTTGTCCACCATCTCGCGTTCGATTACGACAGCTGGATCGGTGCCGCCCGCAGGCAAAGCATCGGTGTTTTGGATTCCACCACCCGATATGTCTGTTCCTGCCGGGGCGGGCGCAAGGGTAACGCGCCGTGTCAGTTCGGCCGCTGCCTTGCCATAGCCGCCTTCTGCTACCGGCTTGATGAACAGACCGGCAAAGCTGCTTTTGACATGATCCAGTTCAATACGATCCTGCGGACGGCGTGGCCCGGCTACGCTGGCAACCACACTACCCAAGTCCATTTCAAGTATTTGCGAATAATCGCAATCGCCTGCACCCGGAATTCCGAACAAGCCCTGCGCCTGGAAATAATTGCGGATTGTGGCGACTTGTTCTGCGCTGCGTCCGGTAGCGGTGTAGTAGGCGCAGGTGGCCTCATCCACCGGGAAGAAACCCATGGTCGCGCCATATTCCGGCGCCATGTTGGCAATCGTGGCGCGATCCGGCAGCGACAATGCAGCGGCGCCTGTGCCGAAAAATTCGACAAACTTGCCGACGACCTTTGCTTTGCGCAGCATTTCGGTAACCGTCAATACCACGTCGGTCGCCGTAACGCCCTCACGGATTCGACCGGTGAGGTTGACGCCGACGACGTCCGGCGTAAGGAAATACACCGGTTGCCCGAGCATGCCGGCTTCAGCCTCAATACCGCCCACGCCCCAGGCAGCAATACCCAGACCGTTGATCATGGTGGTATGCGAGTCGGTGCCTACCAGGGTATCCGGATAATGTAAGCCATCCTTTTCCATGACGCCGCGCGCCAGATATTCCAGATTGACCTGATGCACGATGCCAATGCCTGGCGGGACGACCTTGAAGGTGTCGAATGCCTGCATGCCCCATTTCAGAAACTGATAGCGCTCGCGGTTGCGGATGAATTCCAGTTGCATGTTCTTTTGTAGTGCATCTGGCTGGTTGAATACGTCCACCTGTACCGAATGATCCACCACCATATCCACAGGTACCAGGGGTTCGATCATTTTCGGATTCCTGCCGACTTTTGCCGCGGCTGAGCGCATCGCAGCAAGGTCAGCCAGTAGCGGTACGCCGGTGAAATCCTGCAACAGAATACGTGCGACCACAAAGGGAATTTCTTCGGTACGCGGGCCATTTGGCTGCCAGTTGGCGAGCTGACGGATGTGCTGTTCGGTTATTTTTTTACCATCGCAATGGCGGAGTACCGCTTCCAGCACGATGCGAATGGATACCGGTAAACGTGAAATTTTGCCTATCCCGGCAGCTTCCAGAGCGGGCAGTGAATAAAACCGGCCTTTGTTGCCATTGCCAAGCTGAAATTCGGAGAGGGTGTCGAATAACTGGTGAGGTGCGTGCATGGTAAAAAAAGCCCGGGATCTAAATGCCATGATTTTACCGTACTTTGCCGAATGAAAAAGTCACGCGGTCAAAAAGCGCATGGAATGTAGCGTCAATGCGGATTTATTCAAATCAACGAGAAGAACTTTTGTATGGTGAGCGCTGCAAATATTGATTTGTTTATACAGGATTATTTACGCCGAAATATTTTTGTGATACGACTGACAGTGCGCAGGTGCGCCGGCAGACAGATACGTCCCAACTCCAGGAGAAAATGATGAATGCAGTAGTGGAATTCCAGCAGTACAGCAATACCAATTTTGAGCAGGTACGTACCCATTTCGATGAAGAATATGGCATTGCATGGTCGTTTATGCGGCCCGAACCCAGGCCTTGTTTTACCAAAACAACCTTGCAGAATTTGCTCGACCATCACACCTATCATGAAAATCTGAAAGGATGCACTGTTTCGAATGGCAATTTTCAGCAGACAAACTATTTGGTTTTGGCTTCAGACTTGCCAGGAGTATTTAACCTGGGTGGCGATCTTGCCGCATTTGGTGAAGCAATCCGGGCACAAACACGAAAAGAATTATTGAGCTATGCCAAATTATGTATCGACAACGTGTGGACTTTATATAACATGCAGGCCCCCATCACGACGATTTCTCTGGTTCAAGGTCAGGCGATGGGGGGAGGATTCGAAGGCGCGCTTTCTACGCATATCATGGTTGCTGAAAAAAACGCTCGCATGGGCTTGCCGGAAGTGTTATTCAATCTCTTTCCCGGCATGGGCGCACTGAGCTTTTTGTCGCGCAAAATCGGCATGCGGGCGGCGGAAGCCATGGTGCGCTCGGGTAAGGTATACACAGGTGAAGAACTGTACGAGATGGGCGTGGTAGACATATTGGCTGAAGACGGGCAGGGTGAAAAAGCGCTATACGATTGGGTACGAAAAAATCATCGGTCGCTGAATTCTTTCCAGGCCATTCAGCGCGCCAAGCAACGCGTCAATCCGCTTACGATAGAGGAACTATACGAAATTACCGAGATATGGGTCGATGCGGCGTTACGTTTGAGCGAACGTGATCTCAAGATCATGGAACGTTTGGTAAGGGCACAGAACCGTAAGGCTGCGGATCCGGAGATGGAGCAGGCGATGATCGCATGAGGTCTCAGCGCGCGGCTGTCTGTCGGCGACTCAGATAATCTTCGATAGCAGTCCGCGCAGCAATGTAGTCTGTTCTTAACAGGCCAACCATCGCGACGCCGCGAAAACGCAGTTCGCCCGGATCTGCTTGATCTATGGTTTCCGCGCGGCCGAAAACACCTCGGGCGCCGATGCTCAGGCTATTGCCCTTAAGGGCGTGACAATGATCGCGTAGTACACCGTATTGTTGGTGTTTGACCGCATGTTCGATCTTGTCCAGTAATTCACCTGAATCGCGCAGGTAGTTGCGCAACAGACGTTGTACAAACAAAGTGTCACCTGCTCCCAGGATTTCCAGTTCGTTGAGTGTGGCAGCATCCAGTATGGGATTCGTTTGTGCACTGATTTGAGTTGAATGATTGCGCGCACCGCCCATGACGGTATTCAGCCAGTTTTCCGCCGTTGTGGAAGGCATACCCAACTGGTTCGCAATGGTATTAAATAAAGTGGATGCATCCACAGGTTTATTCAGGAAGGCATCGAATCCGGCCTCTTTGCCCGCCTGACGGGCGCCAGGAGTCGCATCGGCTGTAAGAAGTATAAAACGGGTGCGAATATCGTCCGGGCGCGTGAAGCGGTAAAGTTTCAAGGCGTCAGTTCCGCTCATGCCGGCCATATTGAGGTCGGCGATTACCAGATCGAAATTGGTCCGTTCAAGCTGGTCAAGTAATTCTTCACCATTCGAGGCTAAAGCGGTTTGGTGACCGGCCAGTTCAAGCAGGCGCATCAATATTTTCTGGTTGGTGGCATCATCCTCGGTGATCAGGATATGTAACGAACTGCCAAGGCTTGTATCACGTGGAGCCGGTACCTGGACGATCTCAGTGGCGTCGGACTGAGTTTGAGGTGTTTTTTCCAGTTTGATGTCAAACCAGAAACGACTGCCTAAATTTTCTGCGCTTTCGAACGAGAGTCGCCCACCCATGGCTTCCACCAAATGCTTGGTGATCGTCAGTCCCAGTCCGCTGCCGCCGAACTTGCGGGTGGTAGAGATATCAGCCTGGGTGAAACTTTCAAAGATTTTTCCTTGGGCGTTGGTGGGAATGCCTACACCGGTATCGGCAACTTCAAAGTGCAGGTTGCAGTGCAGTTCGTTTTCTTCGAGTATGGTGACGGATATGGTGACACCACCTTCTTCAGTGAACTTGATGGCGTTACCGACCAGATTGGCCAG
>JBDSHM010000116.1:0-5029 GCA_039918495.1 Sulfuriferula sp.
CGAGTAACAATAGATTGGGGCGCTGCCAGATCAACAATGCCAGCGCCAGGCGCGATTTCTCGCCGCCTGAGAAGGGACCGCAGGGCGTTTGCACCATATCGCCGCGAAAATCGAAACCGCCCAGAAAATCGCGCAGTTCTTGTTCGCGTGTTTGCGGTGCCAGACGCAACATATGCTGAATCGGTGATTCGTCCGGGCGCAGCTGTTCCAGCTGGTGCTGGGCAAAGTAGCCGATGGCCAGCCCCTTGCCTTCGCTGCGCGTGCCAGCCAGCAGCTTGATCTCTCCAGCCAGCAGCTTGATGAGAGTGGATTTGCCGGCACCATTGCGACCGAGCAGGCCGATGCGTTCGCCGGGGCGCAGGGTGAGTTCCAGGTTGGACAGGATCGGTTGTGCGCCATAGCCCACGCTCGCTTCACGCAAATCGAGCAGCGGATCGGGCGCGTTGGCCGGCTCGCGGAAACGGAAGGTGAAAGGCGAATCGACGTGCGCGGCGCTTACGTCTTCCATACGCGCCAACGCCTTGATACGACTTTGTGCCTGGCGCGCCTTGGTGGCCTTGGCGCGGAAACGTTCGACAAAGCTTTCCAGGTGCGCGCGCTCGCGCTGCTGTTTTTCAAACATGGATTGCTGTACCGCAAGTTGCGCGGCACGTTGACGCTCAAAATCCGAATAACCGCCGGAATAGAGCTTGAGTACGTGGTTTTCGATATGAACGATATGCGTGGCGACAGCATCGAGAAAATCGCGGTCGTGTGAAATCAGCAGCAGCGTACCGGGATAATTTTTGAGCCAGCTTTCCAGCCAGATCACCGCATCCAGATCCAGGTGATTGGTGGGTTCGTCCAGCAAGAGCAGATCAGAGCGGCTCATCAGCGCTTGTGCCAGATTCAGGCGCACGCGCCAGCCGCCCGAAAATGCTGCTACCGGTTTGGCGAAATCGGCGTCGCTAAAGCCACGCCCATGCAGCAGCTCGGCGGCGCGGGCGCGTGCGCCATAGCCGTCGATTTCGCCCAAACGTCCATGTAACTCACCGACCAAATGGCCGTCATCTGCTGCGCTTGCCGCAGCCAGATCGTGTTCCACCTGGCGCAACACGGCATCGCCGTCGAGAGCGAATTCAAGTGCCGCCTGATCCAATGCGGGTGTTTCCTGTGCCACATGTGCGATTACCCAGCCGGGCGGCATGAAGAGATCGCCCGCTTCGGGGTGCAATTCGCCCAGCAATAGCGCGAACAGGCTGGACTTGCCCGAACCGTTGGCGCCGGTCAGGCCGATTTTCTGGCCGGGGTGGATTTGCACGCTGGCATCCTCAATGAGAACTTTGGCAGCGCGGGCGAGGGTGAGTTGACGCAGGTTGATCACGGATTTTCCGGCAGTAAAGCAAAAGCGGCATTGTACGGGGTGAAGGGAAGGGCGTCATTTCGGATCCAGTCCAGACTGGAGAATCGATCTGGTGCACAATTGAACGATGATCGATTTTTTGAAAACAATGCGCGATCCGCATGTGCGCGACCTGGTTTGGGTGATGGCTGCACCGGGCTTGATGCGTGAATCCGGTGCGCCGGATTTTGCCGTACCCGATTCATTTGGTCAGGCGGCGGTGCGCAATGCCATGTCCGCTTTGCAGGCGCTCGATAATAATCCGGGGCACTTGTATGAGTGGATCGCCGCGCGCAAGTCACAACGTCTGGGCCGCTATTTTGAAGCTTTGCTGGAATACTGGATCACGCATCTTCTGAATGGCGAGATTATCGCTGCCAATTTGGCCGTTAAGCTGGGCGACATTGTCACAGGTGAATACGATTTTCTGTGGCGCGATGCGACCGGTGTGCTGAATCACTGGGAAGCATCGGTGAAACTTTATCTGCAGGTGGATGTGGCGGCGGGACTGGCGGGCTATATCGGTACCTTGACCCGCGACCGACTCGATTTGAAGTTTGCTCACTTGCGGGACAAACAACTTAAGCTTTCCAGTACGGCAGCAGGCCAGGCAGCGTTACCCCGGGCAAGCGAGTACGTCCGCGCACGCGCACTGCTCAAGGGTTGGCTATTCTACCCGTACGGACAAGCCGCTATTTATCCGCTGCAAGTATCGCCTCAGCATTTATCAGGATGGTGGCTACGCTGGGGCAGGTCGGAATTTAATCCGCCACCCGGCTTGCATTGGAAAGTATTGCCGAGACTGGAATGGTTTACACCAGCCATTCATCCAAGCGCGGAAGGCTTGCAAACGGAAACGGATTTCAGCGCAGCCCTGGCAATGCATTTTGCAGAGGAAGGGGGGCCATTGCTGGTGGCCGGACTTGCTGAAAGTAGCGATCACTGGCAGGAAGTGACGCGAGGCTTCGTGGTGCCACTGGACTGGAATCTGCGCAATCCGCAATAGCGAAGGTATGCCACGCTTCCAGCCCGGTCATGTGCAATCAGCCACCAATACCGCCGCCCGGGAAGTATCCGATTTTTTCGCGGTCATCCTCGGTGCAGGCTTCATCCAGACACAAAATCGTGGTCCCATCATCTTCGGCGATACTGGTCAGATTCAGATCCGGTTCCACGAAGTCGGACGCTTCCATGAAGATAAAATGAAAGTTGTCAGCCACGTTCAGTTCCAGCGTACCTTCGTGACGATCCGCATATTTGTGCCAACGCTCCTCGGTACCACCCGGGATTTCAGGTCCGTATTCGCTGGTTTGGTCATTTTTCCATGCAATGATGACGGGGTCATTCAGCATGTCATAGGCTTGATTCACTGCCTGGCGCCGTGCTTCTGTAAAATCGATGGAAGATTGACGGCCCGATATTGCGATCGTTTCCATATTCCGCTCCTTTGAAAGTTTGATTTTTGTCACAAAGTCGATGCACTGGTATGTGCATCAAAATATAGCTGCTCTCAAATTATCCCCATACAACCAAGGATAGAATCAATCGAGAGTGGGCGACTGCAAAGTCGCGTGTGTACCGTGAGTGGGACCACTTTAGCGCTGGCGTCAGGCCATGTCTGTGGGGTGGCGCACACAGCCGTGAATGACAGGAAGAAAATAGGAAGCTTGTGTACGAAAGCGAACAGAAGCTGAAGAGATGTAGGGATTAGGCTGCGTCCCTTGGGGTGGTTAATCATTCAAATTCATTACAGGAGTATGGCTATGTTGAAACTGGCGATTATCTTTTTCATCATTTCCCTGATTGCCGGTTTTTTCGGCTTTACCAATATTGCTTCAGGCGCAAAGGGTATCGCTAAGATTCTGTTCTATGTGGCGCTTCTGATTTTCCTGGTGGTGTTGGTCTTTGGTGTTCTGCTGGGTGTAATGGTGTTCTAGCATCCTTGCGACTGATCCGGCATTTCGCTGATGGGTCAGTCGCAAAAAAAGTTGGCTATGGCTTTCGTTCGTATTGTTTTGAACACGGTGCAAAATCCATAAGCAAGCCTCTAAAAATTCGGGGCATTTAACCCGCATTCATTAGGGTGCGGGGTTGGGATATCGGGTATGGATAGCCTGGGTTTTATCCAGCAATTCGGCATCCACTTCGATTTCGACGCTATCCAGATTTTGTTGAAGCTGCTCCATCGTGGTGGCGCCGATAATGGTGCTGGTCACAAACCAGCGGCTACGCACGAAAGCAAGTGCCAGCGTGGTCGGGTGCATATGAACCTGTTTGGCCAAGTCGACATAAGCTGCGACTGCTTCCGGTACCATGGGTTTGTTATAGCGTTGACCAAATCCGGGGAAGCGGGTCATGCGGCCGGCATCGGCGCCGCCAGTATATTTCCCGGTCAGTGTGCCGAAACCAAGGGGACTGTATGCCAGCAGGCCGATTTGCTCGCGGTGACAGGTTTCCGCAAGACCGAACTCGAATGTCCGGTTCAACAGGTTATAGGCATTCTGGATTGACGCCACGCGCGGCAGACCGGCCGTTTCGGCCGCACGGGTGAATTGACATACGCCCCACGGCGTTTCATTGCTCAGGCCGACGTGACGTATTTTTCCGGCCTGAATCAGATCTGCGAATGCCCCGAGTTGTTCGATAATGGGTGTGGTTGCACGTTCGGCAGCGGGATCGTATTCACTCTGCCCGAATGTAGGCACATTGCGGTCCGGCCAATGGATTTGGTACAGATCGATATAGTCGGTTTTCAGGCGAGTCAGGCTGGTATCAATGGCCGCCTTGATTTGTTTCGGGGTGATTTGTGGGCCGCCACGCACCCATTCGAAGCCTCGTCCCGGGCCGGTGATCTTGGTGGCAATAATGAGTTTGTCGCGAGACTGTTTACTAAGCCAGCGTCCGACATAGTCTTCGGTGCGGCCCTGAGTTTCGGCTCGCGGCGGTACCGGGTACATTTCTGCCACGTCGATAAAATTCACACCCTGCGCGATCGCATAATCCAGCTGCCGGGCAGCTTCCTCGGGACTATTCTGTTCCCCGAATGTCATGGTGCCAAGCGTAATCTCGGATACGTTCAGATCACTCGTGCCAAGTTGTTTGTATTTCATGGTGATTGTCCTATGCTGCCTTGCGTAAAAGATCTACTCGTATCGGTTGGCCAAAATCGAAGCCATGCGGCGTCATCCGGCGCATGAATGCATCCTGCACTTCCGAATATAAAGCAGGCGAGAGGTGATGCTGAGTATGCGTCACCTTGAGAATCTGTTCCTCGAACTGTGCAAAATCATCGAAGTGTCCGGGCGTACTGAAAAATGTCTGACTGACGAATCCCAGCGTGCCTTGGTGGACCGCCCGCTGGATGGTGGCAAAGGCCGCCTCCCGCACTGATTTTTCATCATGGAACAGGCGCAGGATATCGTTAAATTCGCCTGCATAGACCGGCTCCGACAGGTAAGCCAGGCCACCGGGCTTCAGCACGCGGCGAATTTCCATGAGCGCCTGATCCATCATGTCGATGGGGACATGGTGTAGCGATTTGAACATGAAGACAATATCGAAATTCGAATCGTGCGCCGGGATCGCCTGCGCTCCGCCTAGGCAAAAACGCACATTGGGCAGATCCTTGATCAACAAATTTTTAGCATG
>JBDSHM010000117.1:0-2749 GCA_039918495.1 Sulfuriferula sp.
AAACCACTACAGCGAAGACAGCGTAATGCAGCCTTAGTTCTAATCCATCGCATAACCAAACTGTGAGTGAAACAGGGTGCCGATTTCATCGCGGCTGTGCTGATGATTCTGTGCGCCCTGCTGAGCAATCTTCAGCGCGCCCATCAGGCTGGCAAGTCGCCCGGTAGTGGCCCAATCCATACCCTTCTCAATGCCGTACAGCAGCCCGGCGCGGTAGGCATCGCCACAGCCGGTAGGGTCCACGACGGCGCTTGGTTGTGCGCAGGGAATTTCGATCATATTCCCATCCGCATAGATACTGGAACCCTGCTCACCACGTGTCACGATGAGCGCCCGCACCTGGCTGGCAAGCTCGTCTAGCGATTTTCCGGTACGCGTTTGCAACAGCTCGGCTTCGTAGTCGTTGAGAGTGACGTAATCGGCCAGTTCGACAAAATGGCTCAGCTCACCCCCATTGAACATCGGCATGCCTTGACCGGGGTCGAAAATGAAAGGGGTTTTTGCGGCATGAAATTGTTCTGCGTGCTGCAACATACCGTCGCGCCCATCCGGCGAGACGATACCCAGCGTGACATCAGCGGCGTCCTGCACCCGATTGAGATGAGAGTGATTCATCGCACCGGGATGGAATGCGGTGATCTGGTTATCCGACAGATCGGTGGTGATGAAGGCCTGTGCGGTGAAGCTGCCGGGCACCTGGCGGATATGCGTTTGCGCGAGACCAAGCTGATCCAGACGGGTTGCATAGGGGACGAAATCGTCACCGCAAGTCGCCATAATCAACGGCTCACCGCCGAGCAGTTTGAGATTGTAGGCGATGTTGCCAGCGCAACCGCCGTATTCGCGCCGCATTTCAGGCACCAGAAACGAAACATTCAGGATATGGATTTTCTCCGGCAGGATATGATTTTTGAAGTGGTCCTGAAACACCATGATGGAATCAAACGCGAGCGAGCCGCAAATCAGAGCAGACATTGGAGGGGTCCAGAGCAGTTGAATAATGCGCGAATTATAACAGCGCCCGTGTTTACTGCTTTCATCAAAGCTTCACCTCGTGTTAACCATGCTGTCGCAAACGCGCCTTAGTCTGCCAGGTATGAAACAAGCCCTGCGCGTAATATTGTGGAGTATTCCGCTGCTTTGCCAGTCACACGATGTATTGGCCTGGGGGCTTTATACCCATGTTTTTTTTGCGCAGTGGCTGACCTGGGGCGTGCCATTGCTTGACCCGAAATTACGCCGTGCAGCCTTGCGTTATCCCAAGCTGGTGATGGCCGGCGCATGTTTGCCTGATCTGGCTTTGGTCGGCAGGCATGCGGGTACGCGGGCTTTTAACAATACGCACGACTGGCATGGGGCGCTACGCATGATGCGCGAAGCGGATACCGACATGCGGCGTGCGTTGGCGCTCGGTTTCCAAAGTCATCTGCTGGTCGATGTGATTGCGCATCATCATTTTGTACCGGCCCACGAGCATCTATGGATCAATCTACCAGTGCTCACCCATGCGGCTTCGGAATGGGCGATGGATGCGCACATACAACCCCATTTACTGGCGTCGCCGAGCAGCCTTTTGCATGATTGCCGGGATGAAATCAGCCCGCACATTGCCCGACATTTTGGGGTGGATATCCCCACCGCGCTACGCGCGCTGAAATTGCTGGCACGTGCCGATGGCCTATTGCGCAGTAGTCGCCTGCCACAATTGCTCTATCGCAGTGCCGCCCGGCTGGATGGGCGGCTGTCCCGGCGCTTCGATTATTTTGTGGCACAGACCACGCGCCGCTTGGGTGAAATCAATCAGTTGAACGAAGGCTGCAGCCCCCTAGCGGATGCCAACGGCGGCTGCCCGACGATTGCCAGGGATAGGCTGGCCTACTTTACCATTGGGCAAATACGCCGCGGCCAGCCCTTGCCCCGCGATTGTTTTTACAACATCAGTGAAGCCATGGCCACCATCCCGCCTAACGCAATGCCGGCCAGTACATCGGTAGGGTAGTGCAGACCCAAAATCAGACGCGAGACGGCAACCAGCGAAGTAAACGGCAATACCAGCCAGATCAGGCCGGGATAATAGTGGATCACTACCAGACTGAATGCCACAGCATGCAATGTGTGGCCGGACGGGAAGCTGAAGCGGTCGAGCGGTGCGGTCAGACACAGGATATCCCCAAATTGCTGGAATGGGCGCGGACGCAAAGTCTTGCCCTTCAGCCATTTATAGATCAAGGTTGCGGCCAACCCGGCGCCCACCATATTGAGGACGGCCGGAATTGCCGCATAGCCATTCCAGACCAGCAGCGCCAGCATCAGTGTGTACCAGAATACCCCGTCACCCAGGCGGCTGATCAGGCGAAATGCGCCGACTACGCCGCGAAACCGCCGTGCCCGGTTGAAGCGCGCAGCCAGCGGCGCCTCCCATTCAGCGAGTGTTTGCCAGTGCCAGTCGAGTCGTATCATCGTATTCCTCCTTTTCAACGATTCCATATAACACTTGCTCAAACCGTTCGTGAATGCTGTCCCAACTTGTTTTCTGGGCCGTATGCCGTGCCGCCAGCGCCATGGTTTTCGCTAATGCCGGATCAGCTGCCAGTCGAACCGACTCGGCAATATAGGCCTGCGCATCATCATAGGGAGCCAGCACACCATTCTGATTGTGGCGGATCAACTCTTCTGCGGCAGCATAATCGTAAGCCACCACAGTCAGACCGCTGGCCATGGCCTCAATCGTTACGTTGCCAAAGGTTTC
>JBDSHM010000118.1:0-1945 GCA_039918495.1 Sulfuriferula sp.
CGGACCCTATGACGTACGTTTTGGCTATACCCAGTTACCTGATTTCAGTAAACGGCTGACAAACTCCGGCTTCGCAATCTCGGCGCAGGCACGTATCAGTCCCGCCATGGTGCAAATGGCGGATAAGGGCCTGTTTCTGCCTTACCATGAAAAAGATCAGGCGGGTCTCACTCTCTACGACACGACCGGAACGGTCATGTTTTCCAGCCGAACTCCCCGCCATGTGTTCAGCAATTTTCAGGCTATCCCTACGCTAGTCCGCAATTCACTGTTGTTTATCGAAAACCGTGAACTGCTCTCGACCGACAATCCGAAACGCAACCCTGCCGTGGAATGGGATCGCCTCGCTCAGGCGGTAATGGACAAGATCATTCAGATTTTCCATGCTGCGCATGATGTACCTGGCGGCAGCACGCTCGCCACCCAAATTGAAAAATATCGCCATTCTCCTGATGGTCTGACATTCTCCATGGGCGACAAACTCAAGCAAATGGAATCTGCATCAGTGCGCGCTTATCTGGATGGCGAGAATACCCTGACTGCACGACGCCGACTGGTACTGGATTATCTCAATACCGTGCCGCTCTCGGCAGCACCCGGCTATGGCGAGGTCATCGGCCTGCCGGATGCGCTATGGGCATGGTACGGACTGGATTACCACGAAGTGGTGCGGCTGCTCAATGCCAATCAGCCTGATCAAGCAACTGCCAATGCCTTCAAACACATGTTGTCTTTGCTGATCGCACAGCGCAAGCCTTCATTTTATCTTGGCAGCAACCACAGTGAGCTCAATGACCTTACCAACAGTTACGTGCGCCTGATGGCCAAGGAAGGATTGATCAGCCCGGCGTTGCGCAACGCGGCCTTGGCGATTCCCTTGCATTTCAATATCCAGCACGCCGTCAGCAATACCAATTTCGTTGAGCAAAAAGCTGCCAATGCAATACGTTCGCGGCTCGCCATCTTGCTAGGCATGAATCGCCAGTACAATCTTGATCGTCTCGACTTGTCCGCAAGCAGTACATTGAATGCGGCTGCTCAAAAAGCGGTAACCAGTTTGCTGATCAGCCTGAATACACCCGAGGGCGCACAGGCAACCGGTATTTATGGCAGAAACCTGCTGAGCCCGGAAAATGATTTGTCGCAGATAATCTACAGCTTTACCCTGTATGAAATGACTCCGCAAGGGGCGTTATTGCGGGTACAGGCAGACAATCTCAACCAGCCGTTCGACATCAACCGCGGCGCAAAACTGGATCTGGGCTCGACCGCCAAACTGCGCACACTGATCAGCTATCTGGAAATCGTCAGCAAATTGCATGATACCTATCTGCATCTGCCTGATGAACGCCTGCGCGCAATCACGCACCAGGAACACGATGTCATTGCCCAGTGGGCAGCGCAATATCTGCTGACCGCCAAGGATAAAAGCCTGGCGGCGATGCTTGATGGCGCAATGGATCGCACCTATTCAGCCGACCCATCCACAGGTTTCTTCACGGCCGGCGGCTTGCTCCATTTCGCCAATTTCAACAAGGACGACAATGGTCGACGCATGAATTTGTGGGAAGCCACGCGCAACTCGGTCAACCTGGTTTATATCCGCGTTATGCGCGACATCGAGCGCCACTACATTGCACAAAATCCGGGCGTCGTCGGCAAAATTCTCGAAGATGCCAGCAACCCGGCGCGAAAAACCTATCTGGAACGTTTTGCCGACCGGGAAGGTCAAGCTTTCCTGTTACGGTTTCATAAAAAATATCGCGGCCTGAATCCCGACCAGATCACGGAAAAGCTGTTCTCCGAGATGCATCCAATCCCGCGCAGACTGGCTGCGGTTTATCGATACGTCATCCCGAATGCGCCACTCAGTGTATTTGCCGCCTTTATGCGCAGTCACGTCACGCCGGGGACAACCCTATCGGACAGTGAAATTCATGCCTTG
>JBDSHM010000119.1:0-2853 GCA_039918495.1 Sulfuriferula sp.
AACTATGCGCCAGCTCATCCGAACGCCCCAATGCCCGTAATACATAAGATGGTTCCAGACTAGCTGAAGTACAAGCCGATCCGGATGACACCGCCAGATCCTTGATTGCCATCAACAAGGATTCACCTTCAACAAAATTGAAGCTGATATTCAGGTTGTGCGGAACACGATGCTCCATGTCACCATTGACATGAACCTCTTCGATATCGGACAGGCCCTTCAGCAGACGATCACGCAACATGCGGGTACGCTCGTTTTCCGCAGCCATTTCTTCACGTGCGATACGAAACGCTTCTCCCATGCCGACAATCTGATGCGTCGCCAGGGTACCGGAACGCATACCGCGCTCATGGCCGCCACCGTGCATTTGTGCTTCGATACGAACGCGCGGCTTGCGTCTGACATAGAGCGCACCTATACCCTTGGGGCCGTAGGTCTTATGAGCCGAAAATGACATCAGATCGACCTTGAGGCTAGCCAGATCAATCACCACTTTACCGGTAGCCTGTGCTGAATCCACGTGGAAAATAATCCCTTTCTCACGACAGATTTCACCAATGGCAGGAATGTCCTGAATCACGCCGATTTCATTGTTCACATACATGACCGACACCACGATGGTGTCCGGCCGAATCGCGGCTTTGAATTTCTCCAGATCAAGCAAACCATTGGGTTCCGGTGTGAGATACGTCACCTCATAACCTTCACGCTCCAGCTCACGCATGGTGTCGAGCACCGCCTTGTGTTCGGTACGCACGGTAATCAGGTGCTTGCCTTTGGCCTTATAGAAATGCGCCGCACCTTTGAGCGCCAGGTTGATGGCCTCTGTCGCGCCCGAAGTCCAGACGATTTCTTTCGGATCAGCATTCACCAGTTTGGCTACTTCTTCGCGCGCATTTTCCACCGCTTTTTCTGCGTCCCAGCCAAATGCATGAGAGCGACTGGCCGGATTGCCAAACTGCTCAGTCAGGTAAGGGATCATCTTCTGCGCCACACGCGGATCAACCGGCGTTGTCGCTGAGTAATCCAGATAAATCGGCATTTTCAACATCATTTGCTCCATTAATTCAATCGGTATTATCAGGCTGCGACACTTGCTTTTTCGCGTCCGCGGCGGTGGTCATGTACCACATTGGCCGTCGGCACTCTGCCTGTTTGCTGGGCCACCAGATTTTCCAGCGTGACTTCCGCCAGATAGTCCTGAATGCGCCTGTTCAAATTCGTCCATAATTCATGGGTCATACAACGTTGGTCGTCCTGGCAATTTTCCAAGCCGCCGCATTGCGTCGCATCAATCGGCTCATCAACCGCCTGGATTATTTGCGCCACGGTGATTTCGCCGAGCGATCTAGCGACCAGATAACCGCCACCCGGCCCGCGTACACTTTCCACTAACGCGGATCGCCTTAATTTGCCAAACAACTGTTCCAGATATGACAGCGAAATTTTTTGCCGTTCACTGATACCGGCCAACGCCACCGGTCCATGACCGTGGCCGTGATGCAACGCCAGATCAATCATGGCCGTTACTGCAAATCTTCCTTTGGTCGTCAAGCGCATTTGCGTGGCCTCACTCGTATAACTATTGTTGTGACAATACAATACCCGATTAATTCAGTCAACTATTTTATTGAGGTGGGCCGCATCAAATTGTTCTCCGGATTTACAGGCTTCAGACGGTTCCGCGCCCATTTTTTCAAGCTGCTGGATTATCCATGTGATGCGTTCGTCAGTCACCGTGGAATGATTAATTAACCCATGTACGGCCTTGACCATCGGATCATTCATATCCGCACTAATGGCATACGCAGAGAACCCGAACTTTCGGGTTGCCTGATCCTCAGGCCGCGTTTGATTTTCGTCCAGAATGCGAGCCGGTATCCCTACAGCCGTTGCGCCCACCGGCACATTTTTAACCACAACCGCGTTGGAACCAATTTTGGCGCCGGCGCCTATGGTGAGCGGCCCCAGTATTTTGGCTCCGGCTCCCACTACCACGCCTTTTTCCAGGGTTGGATGGCGCTTGCCCTTATTCCAGGAGGTACCCCCCAAGGTCACCCCGTGATATAGGGTGCAGTCGTCGCCGATCTCCGCTGTTTCACCAATCACCACGCCCATACCGTGATCTATAAACACCCGCCGCCCAATAAGCGCACCTGGATGGATTTCGATACCGGTCAAGCCGCGCGCCAAGTGCGCGACAAAACGCGCCAACCACTTGAAGTTTGCTTGCCACAGCCGGGCAGCAAGGCGATGCGCCAATATTGCATGGATGCCCGGATAGGTTGTGAGAACCTCCCAAATAGAGCGCGCTGCAGGATCGCGCTCAAACACTACCGAAATATCCTCTCGCAGCCTGCTAAACATGACTTTTGCAAACCTTTTCAATACAAATCAAAAGTATCTTATACCCAACTAATTTAGTCAACTTTACGCATCGCCTTCACGAGCCCCATCAGAAAATGAAGTTCTTCTTTTTCCAGCCGGGTACGCGAATACAACCTGCGCAGGCGCGTCATCAGCCGTCGCGGCGCTGCCGGATTCAGAAAGCGCGCCGAAATCAGGGTTAATTCAAGTTCGCGATAAAACAGCTCGATCTCTTCATGTGCCGCCAATTCCTGCGTATCAGCGGGCAGCATGGTCAATTCCGGCAATGCACAGCGCAACTCGTATGACAATATCTGTACGGCCGATGCCAAATTCAACGAGCTGTAATCGGGATTGGACGGAATATGCGCAAGTAATTGGCAACGATCCAGTTCGGCATTCGTCAAACCCGACATCTCTGTACCAAACACCAGCGCAACAGGCTGGAGAGCCGCCTGTTTTAGCAGAACAGGCGCCACCTCGCGT
>JBDSHM010000120.1:0-4922 GCA_039918495.1 Sulfuriferula sp.
AACGTATCCAGTACAAGGCGCTGCCGATTTTTTGCGGATCATCCAGATAAAAATCAAATACGACCTTGGCGGGCTGGTAGGGTGTTTTAACAATCGTCGCTTCTGCGAGCGCAGATGTCGGCCAGGCCAGTAGCGAAACCATAAACATACGTCTTTTCATGATTATTCCCCCTGTGGTGAACAATCTGTTTATAGACCTTTTCCGGTTTATGACTTCAGGCTGGCCAGGATTTGTCGATAAGCGGTCAGGCGGCCAGGTGTGATATGGCCATCTGTTGTAGCTTGCGTCACTGCACAGTCAGGCTCATGCAGATGGCGGCAATTGCTGAATCTGCAATGGCCGATGTAAGGGCGAAACTCGATAAAGTAGCGGTCCAGCTGGGCTGGATCAATGTGGTTCAGGCCGAACTCCTGCATGCCGGGCGAATCAATCAATCTGCTTGATTCATCCAGTTTGTACATGCGGGCGCCGGTGGTGGTGTGGCGTCCTGAATCGAGTGCCTCGGACACTTCCCCAACCGTCGTGTGCGCTTCAGGAGCCAGTGCGTTAATCAGGCTGGATTTACCCATGCCCGATTGACCAACAAAGACGCTGATTTGTCCTGACAGATAAGGTCGCAATGCGCTTATGTCCTGATGCGCCGAGAGTGCCAGTAGCGGGTAGCCCAGCTTGGTGTAGGGTTCCAGACGATGCTGCGCGGCATACGCGGGCTCCCCCAGGTCGTACTTATTCAGACAGATGAGTGCCGGAATGTCTGCCGCTTCAGCGGCTACCAGACAACGGTTGATCAGCAAATCATAAAAACTGGGAACCGGTGCGACCACAATGACGATGCGTGACACATTGGCGGCAATCAGTTTGCTGCGATGTGCGACGGAACGATGCAGCAGATTGCGGCGCGGGAGGATGGATTCGATGACGCCCTGTCCGGGAGTCGTAGGCAGAAAAGCCACGTGATCGCCACAGGCGATGCCACTGCGTTTTCCTCGCGATACGCATTCGATTTGCCTGTCCTCGACTTCAACCTGATAGTGTCTTCCGAAAGTGGCGGTAACCAAACCCTGCGTGGGTAAGGACGCAGTCATGAGTTCTGGAGAGGGGAATGCCGGATCATGTCGCTATTCTATTTCACTTGGATAGGAAGTAGCGAAATTGGCGTACTTATATATCAGCGTGGTGGTTCGGCACGAAATGCTAAAGGCGGAATAGGGCATCCACCTTGGCGGCACAGATGAAATCGTTTTCCGACAGGCCGTCCAGCGCATGCGTTGTGTATTCAATACGACACTGTTTGTAGCCTAGATGGAGATCAGGATGATGATTTTCGCGATGGGATATCCAGGCAACCGCATTCACAAAAGCCATGGCCTGATAATGGTCCTTAAAGCTGTAGGTTTTTGTAATGAATGCGCCATGCTGTTCCCAGCCATCCAGTTCCACCAGCAACGCCGAGATGTCAGGCGAGGTCAATGCAGCGCTACCACCCTCGCAAGGCTGACAGGATTTCGCGGCAAGATCACCAACGCCAGTCATGCGACGTTATTTGAACTTGTAGTATTGCTGGTTCAGATAGGCATCCACATGCATTTCGTCTTCCGGAAACCAGTTGGCGCCCGTATTTGCATTACATGCGGCGACGCGTGCGGCGAGTTGCTGCGGATTTTTGACTTTGTGATCTGCGCGAGTGTAGATTTTGGAGCCATCGCCGCCGACCATCGAGGCATGGCAACTTACACAGGACTTATCCACCAGCATCTTGCCGATCTTCGGGTCGCCTTTGTCGAAGGGAGCGGCGTAAAGCGGGGTGGCGGCAAGTAACAATGCAACTGCAAGCAAAGATTTCATGCGTAGATCCTTTGTAATAAATCAGGCTTTTTAATTATGCGCCGCTGTTTGCAAACGCGCTATGCGCTGCTGCGCATCCGGATGCGAATTATAGAACATGGCATAGAGCGGATCGGGTGTCAGTGTAGAGGCATTATCCCGGTATAGCTTAGTCAGCGCACTGATCAGGCTGTGTGCCTGTGTTTGTACGGCGGCGTATTGATCTGCCTCAAACTCGTGTTTACGGGAATAAAGACTACTCAGCGGTTGCAGCAGAAAGGTGAATACCGGCAGGACCAGGAAAAACAGGACCAGCGCCATGCCTGTCGTCTGACTGGTTACATTCAGTCCGCTAAAAAACCAGCTTTGTGTCATCAGCCAGTTGAGCACCCACAAAAACGCCAGACTGGCAGTAAATATCCAGACCATGCGCTTTATTACATGGCGGCGCTTGAAATGGCCCAGTTCGTGGGCGAGTACGGCTTCCACCTCGTCTGTCTCCAGGTGTTTAAGCAATGTATCAAACAGCACAATGCGTTTGGTTTTTCCAAAACCGGTAAAGTAGGCATTGCCATGGCTACTGCGTTTGGAACCATCCATTACAAACAAGCCTTGTGCGGTAAAGCCACATTTTTTGAGCAGCTGCTCAATGCGCGATTTGAGCGTGCCATTTTCCATAGGCTCAAATCGGTTGAACAAGGGCGCAATGAAAGTCGGGTAAATGGCAAGCAGCGTAAGATTGAACGCGACCCAAACCAGCCACGTATAGAGCCACCATAAGCTGCCAGCGGCCTGCATCAGCCATAGCACGACAAATAACAAGGGCAGCCCCAGGAGCGCACCGATGGTGACTTGCATGAGCGAATCAATCAAAAACCGTTTAAGTGTCATGGCGTTAAACCCGAACCGGTTTTCAATAACAAATTTACGGTATAAATCCATGGGTAGCTCGATAGCGGCACCGATGACCATCATGCTGGCGATAAGCAGAATATTGCGCAGCATTTCAGAAGAGTAGGCACCCGACAACGCCGTATCCAGCCACTGCAATCCGCCGCCCAGGGTAAAAGCCAGCAATACGGCCGCTTCTACTATAATCTGCAGAAACGATAGTCGAGTTTTTGCGAGCGTGTAGTCAGCGGCTTTGTGGTGCTGCGTAAGCGTGATTGCATCAGTAAATGCAGCAGGCACCGCATTTCGATGGCTGGCAACATAACGCAAATGACGCTGTGCCAGCCACATTCGCACCGATACGCTGATTGCCAGGGCGGCAATGAAGATAAGAGTGAATGTATTCATGGTGTGATTATGACACAATTGCCTTTTTACTTTTGAATGGACACGATGGCTCAAGATAACAACAACCTGATCTGGATAGACATGGAAATGTCCGGTTTGCTCCCTGATAGTGACCGTATTCTGGAAGTGGCGCTGGTAGTGACAGATGCCCAACTCAATACCCTGGCTGAAGCGCCGGTGCTGGTGGTACATCAGTCCGACGTGGTTCTGGACGGTATGGATAATTGGAACAAGGGAACGCATGGACGCTCCGGACTGATTGACAAGGTCAAGACGTCGGCCATGGATGAAGTTGAGGTGGAAAATCAGATGATCGCGTTTTTGGCGCAATACGTAGGCAAGGGTATTTCACCCATGTGCGGGAACTCGATTTGCCAGGACCGTCGCTTTTTGGCGCGCTATATGCCTAAGCTGGAAGCCTATTTCCATTATCGCAATCTGGATGTGAGCACGCTGAAGGAGCTGGTCAAGCGCTGGAAGCCTGCCGTTGCAAAGGGTTTCATCAAGGAAAGCAAACACGAGGCACTGGCCGATATTTACGATTCCATCGTCGAACTCAAGTTTTACCGCGACAACTTCATTAACCTGGCGTGAAGCATGGGGGATAATCCGCACCGTCGCGGTGGTCTCATCATGCTGACGATAGCATGGGTAATCCTGTTTGCCGGTGCCTATTGGTATTTTGAGGTGCGCCTTACTCACAATGCCAACCCCAATCGTGCCGAAGTTCTGGCGCTGCAGCATGGTGAAGTACGCCTGCAACGTAATCAGGAAGGGCATTATCTGGCGCAGGGAGAGATCAATGGCCAGCTCGTCACCTTTCTGGTGGATACCGGCGCTACCCGCGTTGCCCTGTCTCCCGGCCTGGCACAAAAGTTGGCTTTGGCTCGAGGATCGGTGGCAACCGTTCAAACTGCAAATGGCCCCACCAGCGCCTATCAGACCACCCTGAAAACTGTTCGCCTGGGGTCAATTGAGGTACATGATGTCGCCGCATTGATTACGACGGGTCTGGATGACAATACGGTTTTACTGGGGATGAGCTTCCTCAAACAGATGGAATTCACTCAGCGGGGTTCCGTGCTGACGCTCAAGCCACTGGGCCATATCTGACCACCTTTATTCATTCTCACCTTACTTAGAATTTCTCATCCGCAGCAAGATAACGCCATTGCCCGATCGGCAGCTCCCCGAGTTTCACTGCGCCGATACGTACGCGTTTCAGGCCAACAACCTTGAGCCCCACCAGTTCGCACATACGGCGAATTTGGCGCTTTTTGCCTTCACGCAAGACAAAGCTCAGTTGATCCTGATTCTGCCAGCTCACACGGGCTGGACGTAGCGCTACATCATCCAGTTTCAAGCCGTGGTTGAGCAATTTAAGACCCTCTGCGCTGAGTTTTCCGTGTACGCGTACCAGATATTCTTTATCGACACTCGTGTCTTCGCCAATCAACTGTTTGGCAATACGCCCATCCTGCGTCAATACCAATAGGCCAGTGGAATCAATATCCAACCGGCCGGCGGGCGCCAGACCGCGCACGTGTTCGTTGGAAAAATGGATGCCGGAGCGGTCGTCGGCATAAAGATTGGTTGCTGTCACCAGCGTTGCGGCGGGTTTGTAGCCGTCTTCCGCCTGTGCTGAGACAAATCCCACCGGTTTGTTCAGCAGAATCGTAACCCGGCTACCCTGTTCGTGCTGCGCTTGCCGAGCCAGCTCAATCCGGCAATCCGGTGATACCTTGCTACCCAGCTCGTTGACCAGTAGGCCGTCCACTTTCACCCAGCCGCGTTCAAT
>JBDSHM010000121.1:0-2850 GCA_039918495.1 Sulfuriferula sp.
CACCGGATTCACGCAGGCGATGCAGCCAGGCGCGCAGCAGCGGCGCCGCTTTCTTATCGGTCGGAAATACGCGCCCCGAGGTACCTACAAAGGTGTCATGTCCCAAGGCATGCACCCACTCGCGCAAGGCTTGCGCATCGAATCCCTGCAGCCAGGGTTCGATAAGTTGGCTGCGATCAGTGTAGCGGCTCAGAAATTGAGCCCGAGGTTCAGTATGGGTAAGGTTCAAGCCGCCTCTGCCCGCCAGCAGGAACTTGCGCCCTACCGACGGCATAGCGTCATACACGTCTATTTGAAAACCTTGTTCAGCCAGGGTTTCCGCAGCCATCAGCCCGGCCGGACCGGCGCCGATAATGGCAATCTGTCTGACTGTTGGCATGGATCAGGCCGACTGCTTGCGCCTGAACACAATATCCCATACGCCATGTCCCAGCCGCAGCCCGCGCTGCTCGAACTTGGTCAGCGGACGATACGCCGGGCGTTCCGCGTAAGCATCTGCGGTGTTGGTGAGCGCCGGCTCGCCGGATAATACTGCCAGTATCTGGATGGCGTAGTCTTCCCAATCCGTGGCGCAATGCACATAACCACCGGGAGAAAGTTTGCTGGCGACAAGCGCGATCAACTCCGGCTTGATCAGGCGACGCTTGTGATGACGCTTTTTGTGCCAGGGATCAGGGAAGAAGATATGAACCCCCGCCAAGCCGGCGTCAGGAATCATGTCGTGCAATACTTCTACGGCATCGTGCTGAATGATGCGCAAGTTAGTGAGCGCCCGCTCCTGTATCTGATTCAGCAGGCTGCCCACACCGGGCCCGTGCACTTCAATGCCGAGATAATCATTTTCCGGGTGCGCGCTGGCGATTATCGCCGTCGCATCGCCCATGCCGAAACCGATTTCCAGAATTTTCGGTGCATGACATCCAAACGCGACCGCAAGGTCCAGCGGCTGAACGGCGTAAGGGATGCCAAATACTGCTTTCAGGTTGTCATGGGCGCGCTGCTGAGCAACCGACATGCGCCCCTGACGCAGCACAAAGCTGCGGATCGGGCGCCCGACCGGGCTGATTTCATCCGCCATGGTTCAGGAACCAATCACACCACTGGTCGGTGAAGATGGACTGGCAGTGTAGATTTTCTTGGGCATGCGTCCGGCCAGATATGCCTCGCGCCCGGCCTGCACCGCCTTGTTCATGGCCGAAGCCATCAGCACCGGATGCTGCGCCCCGGCAATGGCGGTATTCATCAATACGCCCGCGCACCCCAATTCCATGGCAATTGCCGCATCCGAAGCCGTGCCGACACCGGCATCAACGATCACCGGCACCCGGGCTTCATTGATGATAATCTGCAGATTCCACGGATTGAGGATACCCATGCCCGAGCCGATCAGGGACGCCAGCGGCATCACCGCCACGCACCCCATCTGCTCAAGCTGCTTGGCGATAATAGGATCGTCGGAGGTATAGACCATGACCTTGAAACCTTCCTTGATCAGCACCTCGGCCGCCTTGATGGTCTCCACCACATTGGGATAAAGCGACTTCGGATCGCCCAACACCTCCAGCTTCACCAGATCATGACCATCCAGCAGCTCGCGCGCCAGACGCAGGGTGCGGACTGCTTCATCAGCGCTATAACAGCCGGCTGTATTGGGCAGATAGGTATATTTCGACGGCGGTAGCGCGTCCAGCAGATTCGGCTGTCCCGGATCCTGTCCAAGGTTGGTACGGCGAATGGCAACGGTAACGATCTCGGCGCCACTGGCTTCGACAGCGCGGCGCGTCTCGTCAAAATCCTTGTATTTGCCGGTGCCGACCAGCAAGCGGGAAGAATAATCGCGACCCGCGATAGTTAAAGTATCCATATGATTCCCGGAATCTCGAAGTAAGGTTCAGAATGCGCCAGAATCGGAGCTGACGCGAAGAAAGCAGCCTAACCGCCACCCACGGCAACCACAATTTCCAAGTGGTCGCCAGATGCCAGCGTGACGGTGTCAAACTGGCTCCGCGGCACGATCTCGCCGTTGCGTTCGATGGCAATACGCTTGCCCGTCAATTCCAGAGCGACGACCAGCTGAGCCACATTAAGCGGCTGGGAAAATTGTTTGGCAACGCCATTAATAGTGAGTTCAATCAACTTCAAATACCCTTGCAATTCAAGTATGATGCGTTTTCAATATTACCATAGCGGGCGTCGTATAATGGTAATACCCTAGCTTCCCAAGCTAGAGCCGTGGGTTCGATTCCCATCGCCCGCTCCAAATTTTTTCCTAAAGTTGCAAAAAATCCAGCCGTAATACTTCTCGACGGGTATGAATACCACCATTCCGTTACAGATGCATTCCGCCTAACGGCGTACCATAGCATTTGTCAGGGCAAATCCGCCGAAAGGCGGAGACGCAAAATTTCCGGTCTAAGGGGCTCAGGCACTATGACAGCGGGGTTGCCAAATGCGGGCTTGCCATACTCCCGCCTTCAGCACTGTATTGTCCCTTGGGACAATACACCCCCACGTGCCTGCCGCTCAGCCTGAAGGACATATGTCATGACGGACACGCTGCAACGCAATGTCGTAAACATCCATGCCAACACCTTTGACAGGTCGCGCAAGACGCTGACTGCTGCCGAGGCGCTTGAGCTCCTGCATGCATGCCGTAATCAGGCCATCGAAGCTGTGTGTCATGCCTGGCAGGAAAAAAATACGCAAGTGGAAGATAGTCTACTGGCCAACGCAGATCAGTCCCCTACGCTGGAAACACGCAATCTCTACTACGCCGCTCAAGGCATCGTGCATAACCGCGGCGATGCGCTCACGCTCGCGCTGCGCAAGCATTTTATCGAGACTTTCGAG
>JBDSHM010000122.1:0-2398 GCA_039918495.1 Sulfuriferula sp.
TAAAGGCGATCGGAAATATCGTAATCGGTGGACACGGTTTCGGGATTGCAGTTGACCATGATGGTCTCATAGCCATCTTCCCGCAGGGCCAGTGCGGCGTGCACGCAGCAATAATCGAATTCGATACCCTGACCGATGCGGTTGGGTCCACCGCCCAGCACCATGATTTTCTTGCGGTCGCTCGGTTGCGCTTCGCATTCCTCCTCGTAAGTGGAATACAGATAAGCGGTATGCGTCGAAAACTCGGCCGCGCACGTATCCACACGCTTGTATACCGGGTGGATACCGAGCGCCCAGCGCTTCGCCCGCACTGCGTGCTTGTCGCAGCCCAGCAAGCTTGCCAGTCTGCGGTCGGCGAAACCATTGCGCTTGAGATTACGCAATTCATCCGCGCCGATATCGTCGAGTCCACGACCTTTGAGCGCCGCCTCATCTGCCACCAGCGCCTCGATCTGTACCAGGAACCACGGATCAATTTTGGTGAACCCGAATACCTCGTCCATGCTCATGCCGATGCGAAACGCATCCGCCACATACCAGATACGCTCCGGGCCCGGGTTGCCGATTTCCGCTTCGATCACATCCCGATCTGTGGTGATTTCGTCCAGCCCATCCATGCCGGTTTCCAGTCCGCGCAGCGCTTTCTGGAAAGACTCCCGGAAGGTCCGTCCTATGGCCATCACCTCACCTACCGACTTCATCTGAGTGGTCAGTCTGTCGTTGGCCTGCGGGAATTTCTCAAAGGCAAAACGTGGTATTTTGGTGACTACATAATCGATGCTTGGCTCAAAAGAAGCCGGTGTCGTACCGCCGGTAATGTCGTTTTTCAGCTCATCCAGCGTGTAACCCACCGCCAGCTTGGCGGCAATCTTCGCAATGGGAAACCCGGTCGCCTTGGACGCCAAGGCCGAGGAGCGCGAAACCCGCGGATTCATCTCGATCACCACCATGCGACCATCCGCCGGATTGATGCCGAATTGCACATTGGAACCACCCGTCTCGACGCCGATCTCGCGCAGTACCGCAATGGAAGCATTGCGCAGTATCTGATATTCCTTGTCAGTCAGGGTCTGCGACGGCGCGACAGTGATGGAGTCGCCGGTATGCACACCCATCGGGTCAAGGTTTTCGATGGAACAGACAATGATGCAATTGTCGGCGCGGTCGCGCACCACTTCCATCTCGTATTCTTTCCAGCCAATCAGCGACTCCTCAATCAGCAATTCGCGCGTCGGCGATGCTTCGAGACCACGCTCGCAAATGGCGATGAATTCTTCGCGATTGTAAGCAATGCCGCCGCCGGTGCCACCCATCGTAAAGGACGGGCGAATGATGGTTGGAAAACCCATCACAGTCTGCACCTGCAGGGCTTCTTCCATGCTATGCGCAATGGAAGAACGTGGCGAAGCGAGGCCGATACGGGTCATCGCCTGCTTGAATTTTTCACGGTCTTCGGCCATGTCGATGGCATCGCGTGAGGCGCCGATCATCTCCACACCGAATTTTTCCAGCACGCCATGCTTGGCCAAGTCGAGCGCACAATTCAACGCGGTCTGCCCGCCCATGGTGGGCAGCAGCGCCTCGGGCCGCTCTTTCTCGATGATTTGTTCCAGCGCCTGCCAGGTAATCGGCTCGATATAGGTTACATCGGCCATCTCCGGGTCGGTCATGATGGTGGCCGGGTTGGAATTAACCAGGATGACCTTGTAACCTTCCTCGCGCAGCGCCTTGCAAGCCTGCGCGCCGGAGTAGTCGAATTCGCACGCCTGGCCGATAACAATGGGGCCGGCGCCAATGATAAGAATGCTATGAATGTCGGTACGTTTCGGCATGGCTTAACGGTGGGCTTTCTGCATCATGGCCACGAAACGGTCAAACAGATAACCGACATCATGGGGGCCGGGGCTGGCTTCAGGGTGGCCCTGAAAGCTGAACGCCGGTACATCGGTGCGCGCAATACCCTGCAGCGAACCGTCAAATAGAGACACATGGGTGACGCGCAAATTGGCGGGAAGCGAATCGGCATCTACCGCAAAACCATGGTTCTGACTGGTAATGGCCACGCGCCCCGTGTCGAGGTCTTTCACTGGATGATTCGCCCCATGATGGCCAAATTTCATTTTGGTCGTCCTGGCTCCCGAGGCAAGTGCCAATAACTGGTGTCCCAGACAAATCCCGAACACAGGAATACCCGTTGCCATCAATTCACCCAGCGCTGTGATGGCATAATCACACGGCTCAGGATCACCCGGACCATTGGACAGGAAAATGCCGTCCGGTTTGAGCGCCAGCGCTTCTTGCGCACTGGCCTGGGCGGGTAACACGGTCAACCGGCAACCGCGTTCGGCCAACATGCGCAGAATATTGCGTTTGACCCCGTAATCGTAGGCAACCACAT
>JBDSHM010000123.1:0-3754 GCA_039918495.1 Sulfuriferula sp.
TACCACCGAAAGACGTACGCGCGTTTCCAGCAATAACACTTTCCTGGGCTTCAAAGGCAGCGAAGATCTGGGCAACGGTCTGTCGGCAATTTGGCAATTCGAGCAGGCGATCGCGATTGACCAGCAAAGTAAGAACGACTCTGGCGGCAGCACAGCCATTACTGGTGGCGGCAACCAGAGCCATCGCACTTCCTTTGTCGGACTTGCCAGCAAGCAGATGGGTACCGTACAGCTTGGTCTGATTGATACACCGTTTAAAACATCCCTGGGCCCGCTGGACGCATTTGGTCAGCATACCTTGGCAGATTACCGCAGCATTATGGGTATGGTTGGTGGTGTTAACTTGGCAAGCTTCCGTGCGCAAAACGCGGTGCAGTATATCAGCCCGAACATGGGCGGTTTCTACATCAAGGCTTTGTATTCTGCTGCCAATGAAACTGGCAACGATGCAGCTGCCGCAGGTAATACTGGTGGAGTTGTGGGCGTGGGCAATCCCCACCTCTATTCGATCAGTGGCACTTATGCAAGTGGCCCGCTTTATGCCACTTTGGCGTATGAAGATATCAAGAGCGTTAGCAATTTCAACAATGATTTTCAATATAAAAACTGGCGCACTGGCGTTGCTTACAAGTTGGGTGATTTGAAAATTGGCTTGGGCTATGAGCGTATCAAGGGTGATGGTGCTGTCGCAGTTGGTAGTGCGAACACTATCAGCCGCAATGCTTGGTATGTGCCTGTTACCTATGACATGGGCAACAATACCCTCAAGCTGGCTTTCACCAAAGCAGGTAGCAGCAACCAGACGAATTCTGCTGGTAAGGATCTGAGCGGTAGCGACGGCGCCAAGCAGTGGAGCCTGGGTGTTGATCACAATTTCTCCAAACGTACCAAGCTGTATGCTTTGTACACAAGGGTTAATAACGACAGCAACGGTTCTTACACGCTGGGTGGTGGCGCAACTGGAATTTCGCAGGTTAATCTGGGTTCCTACGGTGCAACGGCCAGCGGTTTCTCGGTTGGTATGGTTCACGCCTTCTAATCACCTGCCGGCTTCTGCCGGTGGTGTGCTGAAGATTAAAAACGGGTCACTTCGGTGGCCCGTTTTTTTATATTTGATACTGGTGTGCTTACAATATATTTTATGCAGATAAACGATAAAATAACTTGCACGCGGTATTGAGGAAATAACCCATGACTCTGGATAAACTGATTATTGAATTCGACAAGGGCCTGCGCACGCTGTTTGCGCCGGCGCAGAGTGCGCGCCCGTTGCCCGGCCGCGATTTGAGCGAGCCGGAACTGGCGGCGTCGGAAAAAAAACACGCAGCAGGCTTGATGCGGGTCAACCATGTTGGCGAAGTGTGCGCACAGGCGCTGTATCAGGGGCAGGCACTGACTGCGCGGGATCCGGTAGCCCGGACAGCCCTGGAGGAAGCTGCGCGCGAAGAGACCGAGCACCTGGCCTGGTGCGAATCACGCATCCATGCGCTGGGCGGCCGCAAGAGTCTGCTGAACCCGGCATGGTACGCCAGCTCACTCGCGCTGGGCATGGCGGCGGGCGCGTTGGGCGACAAGTGGAGCCTCGGTTTTCTGGCCGAAACTGAGCGCCAAGTCGAGGCGCATTTGGGTAGCCACCTGCAGGCATTACCGGAGGCCGATAGCAAAAGCCGCGCAGTCGTCGCGCAAATGCAGGAGGACGAAGCGCGGCATGCTGAAACTGCCATGGTATATGGGGCCTATGCACTCCCCGCGCCAGTCAGGGTAGCAATGAAGTTTGCTTCTAATGCCATGACGAAAACCGCTTACTGGGTATAATTCACACCTTTGCGTTTGGAAAATCAAGTCATGACGAATTTTGCAGAAAATCTGGAAAAGCTGGAAAACGTGGATGCCTTCGCGTTGATGAAGCTGTTTGGCGAAGATGGCGATGTTGTCGCTGTCATAGAAAATAAGCCCGGGAGTAGCGGTTCGTTTCGCGTTTATTACCATGTTGCGCTGAAGTGGGGGGGGATAGGCCCTAAAGCCGCTGAGGAGGCGCTGGGGCTATTTGCCGAGCATGCGGAAGATGCGCGCGCACATCCCGGCAAACATCCCAATATCGACCGCTTGCTGCAATCCATTGAACAGGATATCTATTACTCGGTGCGTTGCTACCCGGTGTAGTTGTTGTGCTCGCCAGGACGAGACTCGGCTCTGCTAAGGGCAAGAAGCGCCAGGTACGTGAATGCGAAACCGGGCCTTGCTTGACTAGGTTTCCCGTATCTCGAAATCGTGGGTGATTGTGGCCGTTTTGCTCAACATGATCGAGGCGGAGCAATACTTCTCCGCCGATAGGTTGATTGCGCGCTCGACCAGTTCCGGCTTGAGGTTTTTGCCGGTAACAATGAAGTGAAAATGGATTTTTGTGAATACCTTGGGGCCTTCGTCGGCGCGTTGCGCCTCGATTTCTGCTACGCAATCGCTAATCTCTGCGCGTGATTTTTTCAGAATATGTACCACATCGTAGGCAGTGCAACCCCCGGTACCGATGAGTACCAATTCCATCGGACGCGGCCCCAAATTGCGCCCACCGCCTTCTTGGGCGCCATCCATTAATACCGCGTGCCCACTACCGGTTTCACCCAGAAATGCAACGTTTTCTATCCATTTGATCCGCGCTTGCATGTGTCACTCCTGTGGGGGCAAGTAGTCATTTTATCCTTTTAGCCGATACCAGATAAGTCCAATCGCCTCGTGCATTGCATAATAACTGGCCAGCAGGCCGTGCGGCTGGGGAATAAAATCCATTACCCGGATTTTTGAGGTTAATGAAAAATCGGTACCAGCAGGAATGACCTGAAAACCCGCTTTTTCGAACGAGTAAACGGCACGTGGTAAATGCCAGGCATGGGTCACCAGCAAGATGCGCCTCACCTTGGTGTTTGCCAGCAACGCATAGCTGTCGCGGGCGTTTTCCCAAGTGGTGTTTGAGTGGTTTTCCGCCCAGCGTACCGGAACGTGAAAATCCTGTTCCAGCACGGTCTGCATCATTGCTGCCTGTGCTTTCCCCCCGATTGGCTTGCCTCCCGATACCAGGATGGGCAAGCCTGTCAGGCGCGCCAGACGGGCGCCATAACGCAGTCGCTCCAGCTCCATGGCATCGACAGTGTCGCCCCCATATTCGGGCGCATCAAAGTAGGTGCCAGCGCCGAGGATGACAATGGCGTCAGCCTGTGGAATATGCGCCGGATTCAGCGCCGGATAGGGTTCCAGTTGCGCCAGTAAACGATTCCCCACGACGGGCATGGATAGGATGGTCAGAAATGCTAGCGACATAAAGATCAGGGCGCGAGCCAGTGTTGGCCGACGGCGTAATAGTGCGAAGCCTGCAAAACCCAGTAAAATCAGGTTGAGTGGCGGGAGGAGTAAGGCGCTGATCAGATTTGTGGCGAGCCAGTTCATGGGATTTGATGCAAACTTAAACGCAGAATTCTAACAGCGGTTTGACAGTCGCTGTAGATGGCCGTAAAATGCGCGGCTTTCCTCATCCAGATTCTCAGGGGTTTCGAATGAAAACCTTTTCAGCTAAAGCGCATGAAGTTGTGCGTGATTGGTTCGTGGTTGATGCCACGGACAAAGTGCTCGGCCATGTGGCGGCCGAAGTTGCGTATCGTCTGCGTGGCAAGCACAAGCCCATATTTACCCCTCACGTGGATACCGGCGATTTTATCGTGGTAGTGAACGTGGACAAACTGAAAGTAACCGGCAATAAGGC
>JBDSHM010000124.1:0-5515 GCA_039918495.1 Sulfuriferula sp.
GATCCATACCCATATGTGCTATTCCGAGTTCAACGACATTCTGCCCGCCATCGCCGCGCTCGATGCCGACGTCATTACCATCGAGACCTCGCGCTCGGACATGGAGCTGCTGCGCGGATTCGGCGAGTTCAAATACCCCAACGAAATCGGCCCCGGCGTCTACGATATCCACAGCCCACGCGTGCCCTCCACCGAAGAAATGACGCGCCTGCTGAAAAAAGCGGCCGAGGTGGTGCCCCCGGAGAATCTCTGGGTCAACCCGGATTGCGGTCTGAAAACCCGCGCCTGGCCGGAAACCGAGGCGGCGCTGGCCAATATGGTCAAGGCTGCAAGGGAAATGCGCGCCACTCTGCAATAATCCCACCCCCAACTTTCGCTGCCTACGCCGAACCCTGCACGGTTCGGCGCTTTGCACGCGCAGCTTACGTTTTTACGCCACTCATTCCGGCTACTGTGCGTCAACGTACAGACCCGCCCTTCACTACCTTTTAAGGTGGAGTAACAGGTAGCGATATCTTTCAAGCCATCCTCAACAGGATCGTTTGCGTTCTTCATTTTCAGGTGGATTGCGAATATCGGCATCAATCCTCGCAACCCATCACCTTAAATGACTCTCAGTAGATCGACTTATTTCATTCAGGAGATTGAGCATGAGCAAAGAAAAAAGCATCCGAAACTCGGCGAAAACAAAGCAAAAAATAGGTAATGGCGGCGAACTGCATCAAACTGCTGGTGGCGCGCATGTCGAGCTCACCACCAACCAGGGCGTGGCAATCTCCGACAATCAGAATTCACTGAGAGCTAATCCGCGCGGCCCGACGCTGCTTGAAGATTTCATTCTTCGCGAAAAAATCACCCATTTCGATCACGAGCGCATTCCTGAACGCATCGTGCATGCACGGGCGACCGGGGTGCATGGCTATTTCGAATTAACCCAATCTTTAAAGCGATATACGACGGCCAAAATACTGACCGAAGTCGGCGAAAAAACGCCGGTATTTACACGCATATCGACGGTTGCAGGCGGCGCGGGATCGGTCGACACCCCGCGCGACGTACGCGGATTTGCCGTCAAGTTTTACACCAAGGAAGGCAACTGGGATTTGGTAGGCAATAACATTCCGGTATTTTTCATCCAGGATGCCATTAAATTTCCCGACCTGATTCATGCGGTAAAAATGGAACCGGATCGCGGCTTTCCGCAATCGGCAACTGCGCACGACACTTTCTGGGATTACATGTCGCTAACGCCGGAAGCCATGCATATGGTGATGTGGATCATGTCGGATCGCACCCTGCCGCGTTCGCTGCGTATGATCGAAGGTTTCGGCATACACAGTTTTCGCCTGATCAATGAGGCCGGAAAATCAACTTTCGTGAAGTTTCACTGGCGCCCCAAACTCGGACTGCAATCCACCATCTGGGATGAAACCGTGAAAATTTCCGGCGCGGATCAGGACTACCATCGCCGCGACATGTTCGAAGCCATTGATGCTGGCAATTTCCCGGAATGGGAATTTTCTGTACAGCTCTTTACCCAGGAAGAAGCGGATAAATTCCCGTTCGACCATCTGGATGCGACCAAACTCATTCCGGAAGAACTGGTGCCCCTGCAAGTGATCGGTCGTATGGTGCTGGACCGCTGGCCGAATAATTTCTTCGCTGAAACGGAGCAGGTCGCCTACTGCCCTTCGCATGTGGTGCCCGGCATCGATTTTTCAAACGATCCTTTGTTACAGGGCCGCTTATTTTCTTATCTGGACACCCAGTTATCGAGATTGGGTTCACCCAACTTTCATCAGATACCAGTGAATGCGCCCAAGTGCCCGTTTGCCAACCACCAGCGCGACGGCCATATGCAGATGGGCCAGCCGACAGGACGTGTGGCTTATGAGCCCAATTCCTTGTCTGACAACTCACCGCGCGAAACACCCGAGCGCGGCTTTCACAGTGCCGTGGTCAATGAAAGCGGCGATAAAGGCCGCATCCGCGCCGAGAGTTTCGCCGACCATTACAGCCAGGCACGCCAGTTCTATGTGAGCCAAACTGAATACGAACAGGCGCATATTGCGTCAGCGCTGGTTTTCGAGCTCTCCAAAGTCGATCATCTGCATGTGCGTGAAGCCATGGTGGGCCACCTGCTGAATATTGATCAGGATCTGGCCCAGCGTGTTGCCAACGGACTGGGATTTGCCAAACTGCCCGAAGCGCAGCCTGCCGCAGCGCCGGTTCAGGAATTGCCACCTTCGCCCGCGTTGCAAATCATTGGAAAAATGAAAGACACCTTGAAGGGACGTGCCATCGCCATTCTGGTGGCAGAAGGTTCGGATGCCGCACTGATTAAAAAAATACAAAAGGCTGTCACCAGCGCTGGTGCGATGATCAAGATCGTCGCGCCGAAAATAGGCGGAGTCAAACTATCCGACGGCTCGATGTTGCCTGTCAACGGACAATTGGCTGGCACGCCATCGGTGTTATTCGATGCGGTAGCCGTCATATTGTCTGACAGCAGCGCCAAAAAGCTGTTGAAAGAGGGGGCGGCAATTGATTTCGTGCGTGATGCCTTCGGCCATCTCAAGGCGATCGCGGTTGACGAAGGCGGCCGCGCTCTGTTGAAAACGGCCAATATCGAAAAAAATGCTGCCGGCATTCTGGATGCTGCCGGCGCCGATGAATTTATCAAAGCCGCCAAAACGCGCCAGTGGAACCGGGAAAAATCGGTTCGTACGCTGGCTTAAAGCCACATTGGTCGCAGCGCGCAGGTGAGCGTCGATTGGGGGTGTAAATCCCCGATCGATTCCCCCTGATCCGATGTTGCCGATTCAATTCAAATTCGCAGAAGTCCACCCAGACCATCGAATCCGTTTCGACTTTTCAAGCTTCTACCAGCGTTTCATCGCCAGTGCGCAGCGTGCCAGCTGCAAATAACCAAGTTCTTATCATTGTTTGTATCCCTTATAAGACCACGGTGGTGATGGTTGCAGAGCGTGCGGCAGTGAATCGGCAACCGAGTCAATCTGTTTGAAGCTGGCGGCGGGCCTGTCTCACTACCCGCCAGGCCGAATGCAGAAACAGCATGGCAATACCGAAACCGACTATCCAATCCGGCCAGGGCCGATGGATCAGGGCGATCAGACCGGCGGCCATGAGAACCGAGACATTGGCAATGATGTCGTTACGCGAGCATAGCCACACCGAACGCATGTTGATGTCGTCGTCGCGATGTCGGGTAAGCAAGCGCAGGCACAGCAGATTTGCACCCAGTGCCAGCGCACCGATCACTCCCATCGTCGCCGCTTCGGGAGGCACCGCATTCATCATGCGATATGCAATCTGCCCGAGCACCGCCACTCCAAACACCGCCATCACGACGCCCTTGGCCAGGGCCGCCCAGGCTTTCCAACGCATTCCGCGCGTGACGGCATACAGGCTCATGCCATAGACCAGCGCATCCCCCAGCATGTCAAGTGAATCAGCCATCAATGCCGCGGATCCAGCCACCAGTCCGGCAGTGAACTCGATCCCGAACATGACAATATTGATCAGCAACACCCATTTCAGTACGCGCAACTGGCGTGACTGGGATTGATCAATCGTACAGACGCTATCCTCACAACAACCCATCGCTTCGCTCCGAAATTTTGGCGGCATCGCCAAACCTGCTCAACCCTCTATCACTGCTGCGGTCTTAAAGCCTGACTTTAGAATATATAATCCACATCCGGATTAAAGCGATCATTTTTGTTGGTGTTATTTGATTTTGATCATCGGCTCAATGCCACTTCGCACCCAAAATTGAAGTTGGCCCGGTCAATCATGACGGTTTCGATATTCAGCGCATTGGCTGTTTAGCTCGCATCCCCACTGACCTCGGTATTGTAACGCGCATAGCTTGCCCATGGACCAGGCGCAATTCGTCCTTTCTCATTCACAAGCGTGCCTGAGCGTGGTCAAACCCGGCAGCATTGGAGTATTTTCCGGCATCCTGCCGGGTGAAGCATGGTTTTTTCAGTCGACTACGCTAGCAGTGTCCGGCTGCCTGTTAGTGCCAAAAGATTTGGAACAGGCTTGCGGATCGAGATGGGGATCAGAACCGGATAGCGCTTTAAAAACAGTGTGTGAACGTGCCCGACCGCGCTGGATATGCAACACCAGCATCAATGGCAGCATCAACCCAACTACCCAGTGCAGCAGCGGCAACCAGATCGCATTGGTATCGCTGGCAAAGTAATATAGTGCATAGCCGGTCAAGGCCAGCCAGAGCAATAGCGCCTGCATCAAAAATCCGGTACTACGGTTCTTACGCAGATGCCAGGCACGGTGGGTATGGATAGTGAGTACGGAACCTGACGCCACCAGCACGGCAAATCCCATCAGCCCATGCAGACGTAACCACCAGATTTCCAGAGGATGTGCAATTTCACCGAACTCACCGGGTACACGCAAAAAATAGTGGAATCCCAGCCACAGCGCGCCGGACAACCACAGCACTATGAACACAGCGTAAAGAAGGTGTTTGTGCGATTTGGCAAAACGGATCGGCAACGGCAAGTGCTTATACATGACACGCCTGTTCAGCTTTGTGGCCCACTCCCCAACGGGCATGCCAGCCATGCCCTGTTGCGGCACTATCGCAAATACGGCAGCCGCCAGTGAGCGGGTCGTTTTCCAGTATCAGCGCACGCGCATTGAAGTGGGCCAGCACAGCGGTGGCCCGGGCGGGATCGGCGTGCACGATTTTGGTCAGCGCATCGGCGGTCATGCAATCCTGCGCCAATACCGTGACGCTGCGTTCCACGCCGCACGCTTTACGCGTGTGCGGGTGAATCAACGGCGTGATCATGCGCCCGCGATGGCGACGCTGGGCGTAGTAACCGGCCGAAGTGGCGGCGGCACCTGTACTCAATTCAACCAGCGGCACGAGCTTGCCTGGCGCCAGCGGATGACGCACATGCAAGGTCTGGGCAGTCATGCCAAACAGTCGCAGATCGCCACCGGCATTGACGCGCCCGGCGCTCATGCCTGAATCCTGCAATGTCTTGATGGCGAGATCCACCGCATACCCCTTGGCGATACCGGATACATCGATACGCAGGCGCCGTTCCAGCCGCACCTTGTTGTCGGCCAGCAATATCACATGACGCCAGTTGCCCTGGCCTGAAATACGCGGGAAATCGGCATGGCGCGGCAGAAAACCCAGTTGCGTCAATGTCGGGGCGACGGTGATGTCGAACAGGCCGTCGCTTGCTTCGGCCATCTCCCGAGCCGCTGCCAGCACCCGTCGAGTATGTTCATATATCTCCACCGGGCGATCGAATGCCCAGCGATTGATGCGTGAAATATCCGATGCTGCATCGTGATAACTCATCAACGCGTGCACCATCTCCACCGCCTGAAAAGCCCGTGCAATGGCCGCTTGGACCTGATCCGGGCAGGTTCCGGCAGCAGCGATTTCCACCAGGGTGCCCAGCAGCGGACGCGCACGCTGATGTTCGATGGTTGGCGGTGTGTGCAA
>JBDSHM010000125.1:0-1547 GCA_039918495.1 Sulfuriferula sp.
GCCCAGCATCGGGATACGCACCAATTGGTCGCAAGTCTCTTTGGTCAGGCGACGCAGGCCCTCGCCTTCGGCACCCAGTACAATCGCCAGCGCGCCGGTGTGCTTGAATGTATGCAAGTCTGCTTCCGCTTCACCATCTGCACCTATTACCCAGATGTCGCGCTCCTGCAACTCGCGCAACGTGCGTGAAATATTGGTCACGGTAATGTAGGGGACAGTCTCGGCTGCACCGCAGGCCACTTTTTCTACCGTGCTGGTGATGCCGACGGCACGATCTTTGGGCGCAATCACTGCGTGTACGCCAAAGGCATCGGCGCTGCGCAGGCAGGCACCCAGATTGTGCGGATCCTGCACGCCATCGAGCACCAGTATTAATGCCGGTTCAGCCAGCGTATCCAGCACGTCATCCAGATGCTGCACGCGTTGCGCGGCATCCACACGCGCCGCAACACCCTGATGACGGGTATTGCCGGCCATACCGTCGAGTCGTTTGCCGTCCACCGGCACCACGCGCACATCATGCGTTTCTGCCAGTTTCAGCAGGTCACGTGCACGCGGGTCGCGGCGTTGTGAGTCTACATAAATTTCGGAAATGCTTTCCGCATTTTGGCGGATACGCGCGATCACGGCATGGAAGCCGTGAATGATACGGGTTTCAGCCATGGTGCTTGTGCGCTTTCTTGGATTTCTTGGGTGAACCACTGCTGCCCCATGCGCCTACTCTTTTGCTGATGTCTATATCGCTTCCCATAGCAGCAGGGTCTCCGCCTGTTGCACCAGGAGCTTCCTCCAGTACGCTTTCAAGCACGAAATCAATCTTGGTACTTTCCATATCCACGCGCACGACCTGCACGCGCACGCGATCGCCGAGACGATAGCGTTTGCCTGAGTGTTCGCCCAGCATTTGGTGCTTGACGGCGTCGAAGTGGAAATAATCCGAACCCAATTCAGAAACATGTACCAGGCCTTCAACAAACAACTCGTCCAGCGTGATGAACAAACCGAATCCGGTGACGGATGAGATGGTGCCATCATAAACATTGCCTAGATGATCGCGCATGTAGAAGCACTTGAGCCAGGCTTCCACGTCACGCGTGGCATCGTCGGCACGGCGTTCATTCTGTGAGCAATGCACACCCAAGGCTTCCCATTTTTCGGATGGCTTGTATTGCGTGCCTTTCAGCACCGCCTTGATGGCGCGATGTACTAACAAGTCCGGGTAACGGCGGATAGGCGAGGTGAAGTGTGTATAGGCATCATAGCCCAGGCCAAAGTGGCCTTCGTTTTCCGGTGCATAACGTGCCTGACGCAAGGACCGCAGCATCACGGTTTGCAATAGCGCTGCATCGGGACGACCTTTCACCTGCTTGAGCAGCTTGGCGTAATCGCCCGCTTGAGGTTCGTCACCACCACCCAGCTCCATGCCGAATTCCTTGAAGAACTCGCGCACTGCACCCAGTTTTTCCGGTGTCGGGCCTTCATGCACACGATACAAAACAGTATGCTTGTTGTCATGCAGGAAACCTGCTGCACATACGTTGGCTGCC
>JBDSHM010000126.1:0-6256 GCA_039918495.1 Sulfuriferula sp.
CCAGCGCATTCGAAGGCTTTCTCATTCTCGTCGCCGCTGTCAGTATCGTCTACACAGCCATCGAGCGCCTGCTCAATCCGCAGCCGATCGAAGCAGTGGGCATCGGGCTGGCGGTGTCGGTGATCGCTTCGGTGATTAATCTGGTCACGTCGCGCATCCTCATGGAGGTGGGCCGAAAATACAAATCCATCACGCTGGAAGCAGATGCGCGCCACCTGCTCACCGATGTCTGGACGTCAGCGGGAGTCATTGCGGGGGTCGGGCTGGTGTGGGTAACGGGTTGGCTCTGGCTCGACCCGGTGGTTGCTATCCTGGTGGCCGTGAATATTGTGTGGACCGGGTGGCAACTGCTGCAGCGCTCAGCCGCTGGCTTGATGGATGTTTCCATTCCCCGGGAAGAACTGAAAGCGATTGAAAATGTGCTGGATGGCTACCGCCAGCAGGGGTTGGCGTTCCACGCGTTGCGCACGCGTCAAGCCGGCACCCGTGCTTTCATCACTTTGCATGTCCTGGTGCCTGGCGCTTGGACAGTCCAGCAAGGACATGACTGGTCAGAACAGATCGAAGTCGATATCCGTAAGGCCATTCCACACGCTCACATCACCACTCATCTGGAACCCAAGGAAGATCCCATCTCCTTGGCGGATCAGGATCTGGATCGTCTGGCTGATTGAGCTTGTTAGCCTATTGATCCGGCCAAGTGAAGTTTGAACTCCGATTAGTCAGGGAAACCTGCGAAGGTAGCAAGGAAGACGCGGAGCGAGTTCAAACATATTCTGGCCGGATCAATAGGTGAATGACACCTTGGTGAGAATCATTGATCATAAGCGCTTCTCAAACTTGGTTAATGACATTTGCCGCTGCTCGCCGTAGCGCGGCTATATCTTAAATTTGCGCGCTTATGAAAGCGCGGGCTTGCTGCCGTTCAGCAGATATTCCAGCAATTCCCGCACTGGCCGGATGGCAGCGCCGAATGGCAGGCTTTCCGAGCCCCTGAAGAATAAACCCTTGCCGATATCGCCGCGCAGCGCGGCGGCCAGTTGCGAATCGATGCAGAACTGTCCGGCCTTGGCGATGCCGTCGCGCAGCCCGCACTGGCTCAGACAATGTAGCCCAGACGCGCAACGCTCCGGATGACTCTTGGCACAGCCCTGCAACTTGTCTTCCCGGCGTAGGTAATTGGCCAGCCACGGTGTCAGTACGGCGCGCGCAGGCAAGCCGGCAACACTCATGAAAGTGACAATGTCTTCCGGCTTGGCCTCCGCCAGCACTTTTTTGAAATTGGGGTGAGCGTCACCCTCCTCGGTCACCGCGAACGGGGTGCCGAGCTGCACCGCTCTGGCGCCGAGGGCGAGCAGTTCGTTGATTTTTTCGTGCGTGTTGATACCGCCGGCCGGGATCAGCGGTATCTGTTCGCGTTCGATGTCCATATCCTTGAACAACTGGAATACGCTTTCCAGAACCTTGGGGAAATCGAAGCGAGGATCGTTGATGTCTTCCGGTTTTGGTGCGCCGAGATGGCCACCAGCGTAGCGCGGATGCTCGATCACGATGGCGTCGGGCAGACGGTTTTTGCGCATCCATTTTTTCAGCAGAATACTGATCCCGCGCGCATCGGACAGGATGGGGATCAGCGCCACTTCGGGGTAGCCTTCGGCCAACTCGGGCAGATCCAGTGGCAAACCAGCGCCCATCACCACCGCCTGTGCCCCGCTTGCGCACGCCTGGCGCACCAGGGCGGCATGCTCGGTCACGGCCTTCATCACGTTGACTGCCACCAGCCCCTCGCCCCCCGCCGTGGCGAGGGCGGCTTTCACCTCTCGATCCAGTGCGATCAGATTGAGTTGATCCAGCACCGCCTTGTCGCGGCAGTGCTTTCCCTGCGCTACCAGGTCAGGGTGGTGATGACGCAGATCGATGCTGGCAATGGTGCCGACAGCGCCCAGCCGCGCCACCGCGCCCGCTAGTCTATGCGCGGATACGCCGACCCCCATGCCACCCTGCACGATGGGCAGCAAACACCAACCTTTGATGTGTAAGTGAGGTAAATTGGTCTCCAGCATTTATCAGTACCTTAAGACGACGGGGCGCCTGCCCCAGACTGGCCAAGCATTCAGAGTCTCCATATCTGCAATTTAGTATGGCCTTCGCTGCATGAAATCAAGTGCGACTGCCTAACCATTTAGTGTTCTCCCTTGGTGCGTAGCAGCCCTGCCAAGCGGTTGCCCTGCTTCTGTGGGCCGCCTCTGGGGAACATGTCATGCAAATGCCGGTTGCTGCCCAGCCCTGCTCCCCATTTTTCGCTGAAATGTTTCACCATGATCCGCACCTGGGCCTATACGTCATGCTCCTGGAAATAGACCCGCAGAAAACGGATTACTTCCCAGTGCCGATCGGTGAGAATCAGCCTCTCCTGATCCGCCAGGGCGTGTGCAAAATCCTCGGACCAGTCGTCCGGTTCTGGAGATAGCCTTCGGAATCCGTCGGGATTGCCTTGCCATTCACCTGTACGGTTTGGTTATGCTTGCCCATGTCGCGTTACCTCCACCATGCCAGACACATCGCTACCCGGAAAATTTTGAAGTCATGTTGTTACACCGCTTTACGCCAATGAACCGGTAAAAATTAACATGGCATTTACGCTGCTATCCTTCATCAATTAAATTAAATATTATCAAGCATTTAATGGATTTTTGACAGAAAGCTCCTGACCATCATTCAACGCTGACATATTGTCGATTTCGCAAAGTGTTTGATACTTTTTGACGCTGTGCCTATGGCATCAGAAGGCGGGAAGTGCGGACTCATCATTGACCATGATCCCAATGCCTTCAACTTCGACAAGCCATTCCGGCCGGCAGACAGAACCCTGGACGATGAGGATGGGCAGGCCAGGGAAACGATGGTCAAGATACCTGTCAACGCACGCGAAATCCGTCGGATCCCGCAGATACACGAGCAAGTACATCATGTCGGCCAGACTGGCTGAGCCTGAACTCAATAGAGCGTCAACATTGCTGAGGGCCAGGTCGAGTTGACGGAGAACATTACCCGGATGCACGACCCGCCCGGCGCGATCGATACTCGCTGTTCCCGAGATAAAAAGATGCGCCCGGTCAGCGTAGGCGATACGCGTGCCACGCTCGAAAGTGACGTTGTAGTCGTTGGTCGCGCACAGATGGTCGAAGTCATTGAGATATGACATCTGTTCCGGCGCCAGGCCGAGGATGGAATAGGCGTCCATCGCAACAAGATCGGATCGGTGCGCACAGGCGCCTTCAATGCCGGTGCTGGCAATATAATGCGTGTCTTCGGTCAGCCCCTGCTGCGAGAACAGTTCGCTCCGGCTGTCCACCATTCCCTGATAGAACACATCGACGTCCTTGAGGTAAATCCATGTCCTGATGCAGTGGTCGCGAAGCGTGCTACCCTGGCTTGACAGGGTGTCGATCAGATCGTTGAAGACCTTGCGCGTCTGCACTTCCACTGTCGAGGCAGGGGCGTCGCAGGCGTCGGCGCAGAGCCGGGTGCTCCAGAGATGACGCAGGCCGTTTTTCTCGACGACCAGGTGCTTCGGCGTAAGACGATGTTTTGTGAAGTGGCCCTGGCTTTCGACGTGGTACGCCAGTAGCGCAATCTTGGCGCCGGACAATGGCGCCTGCTGCACAATCGAGACTGCTACCGGGCTATCGAGCGCTTCGCCAACTAAGCCACTATCGCGGACCAATGCGGCCTGGTTCAGCACATCGCTGAGGAAAATCCGCCGGAATATCGCAGTATCGGGCGCCAGGCCGAGCGATCTTCTCGCTTCAGCGTAGCGCTCCTGGACAAGTTCGATCTGCTCGCCAAGACTGAGGCCATCGGAAGCTTCCACGGAGATGAAATGCTCCGCCCCGCCACTTGCCCCATAGAAACTCCTTGCAATCGCGCCGTCAACGCGACATGGCATGGCGACTTTCTGATTGAATGGCGACGCTGTTTTTGGCAGCTGCTGCATAGAGAACCCATTCCAATAATCGCCGCTCATCCCGGCGCGAAGCTCGCCCGGATTTTTCATGTCGCCACGCTAATCGGCTGGTCTGGAAACGAAAGTTGATTACGGTCACGCCAGTTCGGGCGAACATAGTTGATCTCGAGCAAGCGACGCACGCCGATGATCGGGCGCGGGTCGAAGCCGTGCCAGGTGTCGGACCCGGGAACGAAGATCACCGCCGAATTGAACTCGGCCGAACTCCGGCCGACCCAGCAGCACTCCGCATCGTAGATATCGGTGCCCCAATTTTTGGCCTCAGGGCCCGTGCACAGATAAATGACCATGGAGAACAATTTTTCGGGAATATCATGATGCGGTTCGAGCCAGGCCCCGTCGGTATCCTGGATATATTCCATGCGTAGATAACTGCCAGAGACATCGATCTCGCAGGTCTCCTCGAACTGGCGTGCAATGTCCGGGCGTTGCAGCGCATCGGCGAACACTGCGCAGGCCGGAAAGCTTGCGCGTAACGCTGGTGTGAAGAAGGCCCGCTTACTATTGTCGATGTCGCGCACACCCAGGCTATCACCGATCACCGGAGGCGCGATCGGCAGGATCAGCACGCCCGTGGCGAGGCTTTCCGGCAATACGTCGGCAAGTAGCCAATGGCGGTAAGGCGTCTCGTCGCGACGTGCGGCGCGCAATGCGCGGCCGAAATGACTGGCGACCACAGCCGCATCGGGCACGCGAGGAAAACTCATGGTTGCGCTCCTTTGCGTAGGAAATAGCGGTTCGCCACTTAACGCGGCGCCCATTCGATAAGCTTGCGCAATAGGGGCACCGATTTGGCGAAAGCGCTTACGCTGTGACGCCAATACTCGCGCCTGACGTACGATTCCGAATCGACATAGCATAGCTGGCGGCTCATGCGTTGCCCTTTCTGCGGAAGGAAACCGTGCCAGGAATGATCGCAGACGCGGAACATGATCATCCGCCCGAACTCCGGCGCAAACTCGAATGCATAATCTTCGCGGTCTGCGCTACGCAAGACCCTGAGTCGGCCGCGTTCGTAGGGCCACTCACGACTGAAGCCCAGTAGCACGGTGATGATCTTGTGTTTCGAATCGGGATGGGCGTAGCCTTCGTTGTAGTGCCCCGTCGTATTGCCCATCATGAGGATTACAGGCGGATTGTGACTCAGGTCGGTATCGAATTTCTGCTCGACGAGGTGCCGGAATCGCGGACTGAGAAGGTCTTGAATGACAGCCCCGAACCTGGAGCCATAGTGCAGGTTGGGCAAACCGTAGCTCCCTCGATCAGGAATGCGCGGCGCATCGGCCAGCACTTCATCCTTGAAACGAGAGTTGATTGCGCTCTCGGCAAAGGCAAAGTCATAGGGGTCGTGACGCAACTCAGCGGCCATAATGGCCGCCTCATCAAGCAGCGAAAACGCGGCGTCACCTTGTTTCATCCTAGCGCTGTTCGACATGTTCACACCCTTTTCCATCAGAACCACTAATGAGTGGCTAATATAGGCTATGGCACAAACCGCATCATTGATCCAGATCAATGATGCCGCTAATTAACGTACGCTATCGTGGTGTATCCTGTCCGCGCTCAGAAGACGCTTATGCTTTTGCCGCAAAGGCCACACAATAGCCATGTGGGCTGATCGAACCGTCCACGACCTTGCAGGTGCCATTGGCTGTTGCGGAACTGCCGGGAACAAATAATGAACAGTTGATGCAGTCCTGCTTCCCGTTAGGTGTGTCCCGATACTGCATTGCAGGCTTGGGAACCCCGGCGATTGCCGACGTGCTGGTGATTGCCGTTGTAGTCGCGAGGACGCCTATTGAAGCGAGCATAGCAGCGCCTTTCAGCAATTCGCGGCGGGAGAGTTTTTTTTGCAGAATATCGGACATGACAAACACCTTTTTTAAAAAATACAGCGATTAAAAACAGGGTAAAGTTCCCTGGACTCCATGGCTCAGAACGCACTATTTTTTACTGCAACTACACTTGGAATACATTCCATTCTGTTAGAAGTTTTCGTTAATCCTTTCCTATCCTGAATTAGCTGTGACTGAAAGTGGCGGCTACTTCGATGCAATGGTAGACACATAGGCGGCCACTGCCTTCATCTCCGCCGGTTTCAAATTGTGGGCGACCACCTTCATGGCAGCTGCATCGGGACGTCCTTCTGTTCTCTGAAACACGTTCAATTGCTTGATGAGATAGTCGGCGTGCTGGCCAGCAATACGAGGGAATTGGGCGCTACCCGCA
>JBDSHM010000127.1:0-4359 GCA_039918495.1 Sulfuriferula sp.
ACTTTGCCATCCGCATCGAACAGCATCTTGCTGACATGGCCGCCTGCATAGTCAATGATGAAACGCGCCAGTTGCACGCGACGCCATTGGCCTTTGTCGCAAGCGGGCCAGTCTTCCATCATTGAGCCCTGCTCTGGGTAGAAGGCGAACATGTGATTATGGCCACCCATGTCTTTGATTTTTTGGCAGACTTCGAGAATCTCCTGCTCGGTCTCCCCCATACCGCAAATCAGGTGCGCACCGAATTTCTCCGGGCCGAATATTTCGGCGGCCCATTCGATGGCTTGCCAGTATTTGCTGTAGCGATGCGGGCTGTCCACAGTCTTGCCGCGGGTGCGTTCGAAAATTGCCGGGGTAACCGCATCCAGCGCCACGGTAAAGATATCGGCACCCATCTTGTGCAGGCGCACCAGGTCGTCTTTTTCCATGGTGGTGGGATTGGACAGGATGGAAACCGGAATATGCGGCAGCGCTTTCATCCATTTATCCAGCAGCACGAAGGTATCGGCATCGGAATTGGGATGGGTAATCATGGAGATGCACATGCGCTGGAACTGACCTTTATCATTGCCGACTTTGACGCGCTCGATGACTTCGTCGTAACGAGCGGTAGGCCAGTCCACGCGGATAAAGTTGCGGTCTGCGTAATCGCGCGACTCTTCACGATGCCTCGCCAGACCACAGTAGGTACAGTTGGCGCGACAGCCTTCCGGATAAGTCACTAGCAGGTTCAGGCAATTGGTGCAGGCTGTGCGGTGCATGTTACCCGGCACCAGACCTAGCGTTATCGCAGCTGCAGTGCTCATTTGCACGTACTCAGGCGAACGCATATCCGGCGTTTTCACATGGTAGTTGGGACGATAAAACTGTACGACTTGGGGTTGATCCAGTACGGCGCTCATGCAACTCTCCTTAAAAGCACGGTTTCCAATTATTCAAGCAGCGAAATAGTCCGGGAAGGCAATCCAGCTCTTGCGATGCAAGGGATCGGCATGCGCTTCCTCAGTGTTCCAGAACTTGTCCAGCCAGCGGCGGCGTTGCGCCGCGCGATTTACAGCGACTTCAAACTGGTCGCGAACGTCTTCTTCAAAATCTTCCAGCGCGGCGCTATCATCGTGTTTTAACCATGCCACCGCTGCCTGTCCGGCGCGCTCACCGGAGATCACCGCGGCTGCAATGCCTGCGCCAGTGATGGGATGGGTGAGGCCTGCTGCATCGCCGGTAAACAACACCTTACCCTTCACCAGATGCTCGCGCAAACCGCCCACCGGAATCGCGCCGCCAGTACGGTAGCTGATCTCCGCACCAACCAGGTCTTGTGCCATTAATTGCTGATGCAGTTCATCGAGCGGCGTTTTCATGTCGCGCGCAAATCGTTTATCCAGTCCCAATCCGAGATTCGCCAGATTACCCTTGGGAAATAACCATGCATAGCCACCGGGATAATCAGGTGAGAGCCAGATATCCGTATCGACATAAGCCCGTTTCAACGGGACGGTGTACTGACGCGTGGTCACCACTTCCATCTCGGGCAGCTCCAGCATCTCCGCTACCGTCGAATGCGGGCCATCGGCGGCAACCAACAGCTTGTAAGCGACGTCAATTTCACCCATCAGCGTTTTGACTCGCGCCACTGATTTCGCGGCATCAAGCTTGATCAGGCGGCTATCCAGCATCAATTCCGCCCCCTGCGTCACTGCCTCCTGCGCCAGGCTCTGATCAAATGCCGCACGATCTATCATCAGACCCGGAAACGCTGTCTCGGCTACGGTGCCTGAAGGCAAATAACTTTTCATTCCTTGGATGTGCTGTAACAGCACACCGTCTGCTTTGGCATATTTACCCATGGGTAGGGGAATGAATTCTGCGCATTGCACGGGTAAGCCAATTTCATGGCGGCGATCCACCCCCAATACGCTGAGCCCACCCTGTGCCGCAGCTGCTGCGGCGGCTGCACCTGCCGGGCCCAAGCCAATAATCAATACATCGACATCGCGTATCATGCGGAGGTCTCGCTCGCAACCTGGGCCAAAGCTTCCTGCAATACGCTGACAAAATCATCTGCTGTCAAAGTCAGCATATCAACTGTACGCCCAGCAAAAAACCGCCCTACATTCAGGGCCATATTTTCGGCAAGCGTATCACGCAACAGCGCTTCCAAATCAACAAGCGTGCGACGCGGACTAATGAATACATCGCCAGAGAACCACACCTGCTTGATGCGTGCCTGATCACGATCATATGCCACGCTTGCGCGTAGCAGACCGCCGGGAAATTTGCGTACAGCATTCAGTGTAGGACGATCACTTGCCGGGCGAGCAAGCAGGTTGACCCAGTCAACATGATCGATCTCGGCCAGTGCATCCTTGTAGAGATCCTCTTCGCGGGCAGTGAGCAATGCAGGAATAAATTCAACATCAAACTCTTCAGCAAACGCTCTCGCTAGCGCAGACTGTACTTGAACCATGGAGGGAACCTGCCCCAATAAGTCAGCAAGATTGGCCACGCGTTCGCGCGCCGAGGCGATGGCTTTATCAGAAAGTTTTTCAGCCGGAATTTTGAGCACACGCAGCATTTTCTCCACGTCGAACTCGATCAACAGTGTGCCCTGGTACATTAAGGCATCGCCGTCAAATGCGCCGCCGGTACCCGATATTTTACGGCCATCAACCTCGATGTCATTACGTGGGCGGAACTGCGCATCCACACCCAGTGTGGAGATTCCACGTGCGGCTGCGACACAGATGCGATGTGCAACGGTGGCCATGTCTGCCGTTCCCAGTTCGCGCTTGTGCAGATATAACTCCCAACCTATCTGCGTGCTATCGAAATAGAGTGCCCCGCCCCCGGTAATTCGACGCTGGATAGCGATGCCGTGCTGGCTACAATAGTCAAGATTGAGTTCCTGTTCTGCGCTCTGGTGATATCCGAGCAGCGCGCAGGGCTCAAAACGCAAAAAACGCAATGTGCTTGGACCATCATTTTCCTGGCGCGCTTCCAACAGCGCCCGGTTCAGCGCAATATTTTGCGCTGCGGGTCGCAGGCCGGTATCAAGTAAACGCCAAGCGGTCACGTCATAGTCCCATTCAGCTACAGCAGCCGCCCACGGCTTCGGGCTGGTCTGCCATCACCACCTTGATGCCGCCGAGCGAACCGGTCGCAGCAAAGGCCGGGCGCTTGGTGCGCTCGTGTTCGATAACTTTCTGGATATCTACTTGCAGACCGGCATCGGCTGTTTCAATCGCCATGACTTCGTCACCAATCGCGATAGAGCAGCATGCGGGGGTAACGCGCACTTCACGTTCCAAACGCACGGCAAGTTCAACCATGCCGTCCGATGGGTGTGCCAAACCATTAAGGCCGGCCATTACAGCATAACTATCGATTTCCACCTTGGTACGGCCGGGTGGACGAGCACAACCGAGCAGCAAAGGTATGTCAGGTAGTGCGGCACGGGCATCCATGAAGAAGCGCCCTACTTCGCGACTATCCGGCGTGACGAATGGCCGATTTTCCGGTGCATAGAACGGCATCACTACCACCAGCACAACAGCCTGCGGAAGGTGGCGCTGGATCATTTCCAACGCATTCCACTCGCCTAGAAGATGCCCGTAATGCAGCCCAATCACAATGTGCGGCACCACTTTAAGCTTGGTCGAAACCAGGTACTCCAGGGTTCTCTCAAAGTCATCGACGCTACGCCGCAAATGATAGACCTGAGTGATCGTATCCTGCGAACCAATCACATCCATCATCGCCGCATCGATACCGCAGTCTTCCATGCGTCGTGCGATATCCATATCCACCAATGCGGTATGCATGGCTATCTTGAATTCTGGAAAACTATCCTTGATGCGTCGGATGGTTGCATAGTAATCATCGTATTCGACTTCATTGCGATGGTTCGAGCCTCCGGTCAACAGCATGCCCTGAGCACCGCCATTGATCTGCTCGTTGACCACGCGCCACAAATCCTCCGGGCTGCGTGCAGCAATCATTGGTTCCAGAATTTTGGCTTTGCAATGATCGCACTGCAATTTGCAATCACCACCGGTAATGGATACCGCCGGCCACGCGCTTTTTCCGCAACCGGCAATTTCCGAGCTGGCAAATGCTTTAAAGGTAGGCGTGTAAAAATTTACCCGTCCAATACCTTCACCGCGGACCTGCGAAAATTTTTGCTGCATTTGTCCGACCAGGTCAGCATCCAATTGGATACCATCCAGCGGTTCGATGCGTTCAATGACTTCCAGCCAATCATTCATTGGTGTTTACCCGACCTCCATGTTTAACAGAGGTTAAAACCTGACAGAAAACAATAGGGGCGATTTGACATCGCCCCCTATGAATCACTTACAG
>JBDSHM010000128.1:0-1705 GCA_039918495.1 Sulfuriferula sp.
GGTCACTTCCGTCAGATTGCCCGGCAAGCCCAACAGGGTCTGTCGAGCCAGCCATGCAAATGCATGTGCCTCAAGCCAGTCCGGATCAACACCTAGCGCCTCTGTAGAGGCTAGCAATTTCCCCGGAAGGGCTGTGCGCAAAGAATGCATGAGGGCTGTATTACGTGCACCGCCTCCGCAGATATATACCTCACTGGCGTCGGGACAATACGTTTCTATGGCGTGCGTTATGCCGTAAGTGGTCAGATTTCTTAGGGTTGCCTGTACGTCTTGCGCAGATTCGGCCCCAGTCAAATGGCTGTTGAGCCAACCCGTATTGAATTCTTCCCGGCCCGCGCTTTTTGGTGCGGGTGCTGAAAAGAAATCATGCGCAACCAGTTTTTTAAATAGATGTGGAAGATCCGTTCCTGTTGCGCCCCAAGTACCTGCTTGATCAAACGGTTGACCGGTATTGGATTGGCACCAGGCATCCATAAGCAAATTGCCGGGGCCACAATCGAAGCCGATTATTTTACCGCTGGGTGGCAAGTCAGTCAGATTCGATATACCGCCGATATTGACAACAACACGATGTATGGTGGGGTGGCGTAAGGCGGCTGCATGAAAAGCAGGAACGAGTGGGGCGCCCTGACCGCCCGCGGCGATGTCCCGACTGCGGAAATCTGCCACTACAGCGATGCCCGTAAGTTCGGCAAGCAGGCTGGGGTTAGCAAGCTGTATTGTGTAGCCTGCGTCGGGCCGGTGACGTACGGTTTGACCATGGCACCCGATCGCTTCAATATTGCCAGGAGAAATGGCGCTCTTGGTCAGTAAATCCGATATTGCGAGACTGTATAGCGCGGCTAATTCATTGGCCAGGATGGCGGCGCGGTGGAGTTCGTCGTTACCAGGAAGATGGATCGCCAGTAATTGTTCGCGCAGCGGCTCAGGATAGGGAAGATATGCGGTGTGTACAAGCTCTCCGGCGAGCTCGCCTGTTGCATTAAAACTGACGAGCGCCGCGTCTACCCCATCCAGACTGGTACCGGACATGAGCCCGATAAAGTATGTTTTCCCAGTCAATTGGACAGGCAATTATTCCAGTGCTGCCAGATTGGTGCCATTCAGCAGGTCGAGTTTGGCGAGCAATGGCTGAGCATCGCTCTTGAACGTCGATCGATATTGGGCCGAAATTGGCAAAGTGTAGGGAATTTTTGCGGTCAAAGGATTGACCGCAACGCCGGCAATGCGAAACTCAAAGTGGAGGTGCGGGCCGGTAGCCCAGCCGGTACTGCCCACATATCCAATCACATCGCCCTGGTGGATTTTTTCACCTTTATGCAGGCCCTTTGCAAAGGCTGATAAATGACCATAGGCCGTGCTGTAATTGCTGCTATGTTGAAGCAGGATAAAGTTGCCGTAGCCTCTCTCTTGGCCAGCAAAAGCAACCACTGCATCGGCGACAGCCTTGATTTTGGTTCCTGCGGGTGCTGCGTAATCCACACCTTTGTGTTCACGCCATTGCTTCAGAATGGGATGGTAACGCATGCCAAAACCTGACGATATACGCGAGAATTCGATTGGCGAGCGCAGAAAAGCCTTTTTCAAGGATTTGCCGTCGGGCGTGTAGTACTCGCCTTTGCCATTGGGCTGCTGGAAGTAGACGGCGCGGTAAGTCTGGCCGTCGTTGGTAAACTCGGCAGCCAGAATGCGCCCGGTCATCACC
>JBDSHM010000129.1:0-3112 GCA_039918495.1 Sulfuriferula sp.
TTACGTTAATACAACAATATATTAACCATTTAAACAACTAAACAGCAATTATATTGCCACATACCATCAATAACGGCCATACAACGCAAGCACATGCCAGGCGCTTTGCCTTAATATTTCTCCTGTCGGCTTACCAGCGGATGCATTGCAGCACGCAGCGCCACAAGCGCAGCGAAACGAGCCCGCACTATGACCAGGAGAACACCATGCACGCTTTCGATCATCGAAAATACCACCCCACAGTGGGGCCGCAGCTACCCAACCGCCAGTGGCCGAGCCGCACCATTACCGCTGCGCCGCGCTGGTGCAGCGTGGATTTACGCGACGGCAATCAGGCACTGCTGGAACCGATGAACGTCGCGCAAAAGCAGCGCATGTGGGCACTCCTGGTCAAGCTCGGCTTCAAGGAAATCGAAGTTGGTTTCCCGGCGGCCAGCCAGCCCGATTTCGACTTTGTGCGCTGGCTGATCGAGACGGACGCCATCCCCGAGGACGTGACCATTCAGGTGCTGGTGCAGGCACGCGAAGCACTGATAACACGTACTTACCTAGCACTCAAAGGAGTCCGGCGCGCCATTGTGCACGTTTACAATTCCACGTCGCCGGTGCAACGAGAACGCGTATTCGGGCTGGACCGCGACGGCGTCACGGCAATTGCGCGCCAGGGGGCGGAATGGGTGCAGCGCGAGGCGCGGAAATATCCGGCCACCGAGTGGACTTTTCAGTACTCGCCGGAGAGTTTTTCCAATACTGAAATGGATTATGCGGTGGAAGTGTGCGAGGCGGTACTGGACGTGTGGCAACCCACGCCCGCGCAGCCGTGCATCATCAACCTGCCCTCCACGGTGGAGAGCAGCACGCCGAATATCTTCGCCGACCAAGTGGAATATTTCGCCACCCACATCAGCCGCCGCGACAGCATCATCCTCTCGCTGCACACCCACAATGATCGCGGCTGTGCGGTGGCGGCGGCCGAGCTGGGCGTGCTGGCCGGCGCTGATCGCATCGAGGGCACCCTGCTCGGCAATGGCGAGCGCACCGGCAACATGGATATCGTCACCATGGCGATGAATTTATATAGCCAGGGCATCGATCCCCAACTCGATCTGTCCAATCCGGATGAGATTATTCAGGTTGCCATCGAATGCACCGCGCTGCCGGTACACCCGCGCCATCCGTGGGTAGGCGAACTGGTTTACACCGCCTTCTCGGGCAGCCATCAGGATGCCATCCGCAAATGCCTGCAGCGCCGGCAGGCTGACGAGCCTTGGCAGGTCGCTTATCTGCCCATAGATCCGCTCGACATCGGACGCGATTATCAGGCGGTGATCCGCGTCAACAGCCAGTCCGGCAAGGGTGGCGTGGCGTTCGTGATGGAACGCGACCATGGCCTGCATCTGCCGCGCTGGATGCAGGTGGAACTGGCGCAGGCTGTGCAACGTGCCAGCGAAGCCGACGGTGGCGAAGTCGACAGCGCCCGCATCCATGAATTGTTCATGCAGACCTTTGTGAATGCGACGCACGCCAACCTGAAAGGCTATCGTCTGGATCGCAGCGGCGACCACGACACACTCGCGGTGCAAGTCATGGCAGACGGTCAGACCCAGCTGATCCAGGGACAGGGCGAAGGAGCCCTTTCCGCCTTCATTCAGGGCTGGATGCGCCACAGCGGCCAGCACATCAGCGTGGTGGATTACAGCGAACATGCCATCGGCAGCGGTACCGACGCCGAGGCTGTGGCGTATATCCAGCTCAATATCGACGGTCAGCGCGTGGCCGGCGCCGCCTTCGATCACGACACGGTCAGCGCCTCGCTCAAAGCCGTGCTGAGTTGCTTCCGGCACAATTCACAAATGCGCAAGGTCAGCGGATGAAACGCTTCCATATCTCGCTTGCTGTGCGCGATCTTCAGACATCCATTGCCGATTACAGCATCCGTCTGGGCCAGCAGCCCAACGCGGTAGTCGCCGGCAAATATGCAATGTGGCGCACCGATTTACTCAACTTCTCCATCAACGAAATGCCGGAACGCGCAGGCAGCTTGCGGCATATCGGTTTTGAGGACGATACGGCACGGGGATTCTCCAAGACGGTCGATGTCAATGCGATCGAATGGGAGTTGTTCTCGGTGGCTGATCAGGACCAAGCCATTGTTGAAACCTATGGCGTGCCTGTTTCAGGCTAAGCCAGCGGTTCGATCCCCGGCAAAGTCATGAATGCCTGCTCACGCAGCGTATCGACGAAATCCCGGTGGAAAGCGCGCGTCGCATCGCTGTTGCGCGAGGCCGTGTAGAGCCCGCTCCACAAACCTTTTTTGCTGATCGGACGCGCCACCACATAACCGCGCTCCAGATAAGGCTGCACAGCCCAGGCCGGCAATGCCGCCAGTCCCTTGCGACTGGCTACCAGCTGCACGATGGCAATGGTAAGTTCAGCCAGGCGCCGTTCCGGCACCACGCCAGCCGGCTTCAATACCCGCCGCACGACATCGAGCAGACGATCCGGTGCCGGATAAGTCACCAGCGGATCGTGCGCGAAATCCCTGGCGGTCAAATAGGCTTTCGCTGCCAGCGGATGACCGCTGGCCATCAAGGCAAGCATCTCGTAACGGAACAAGGGGCTGAAGATTACGCCCTTGTGTTGCGGCGTTTCCGACACGATCACCAGATCGGCCTTGTCCTCCGCCAGCAAAGCCAGCGGGTCGGTATGAAATCCGCCTACCAGATCCATTTCCACTTCCGGCCAGTGCGCCCGGTAGGCATCCATACCCGGCATCAGCCAGTCGTAACAGGTGTGACATTCCACCGCGATACGCAGGCGCCCCGGCTGTTTGTCTTCCGCCAAACGCGCCAGATCGCGCCGCGCATCCTCCATTTTCGGCAGCACTTCCTGCGCCAGCTGCAACAAGCGCACCCCGGCCGGGGTCGCGCGCAAGGGTCGGCTGCGCTCGAACAGTGTGACACCGTAATGGCTCTCCAGCGCGACCAGCTGATGCGACAAGGCTGACTGGGTCAGATATAGCCGTGTGGCCGCACGGGTCAGACTGCCGGTTTCATGGAGCGCCTCGATTACGCGCAAATGTTTGAGTGTCAGCATGTATTAGTTTAATTCA
>JBDSHM010000130.1:0-8883 GCA_039918495.1 Sulfuriferula sp.
CGCATCCGACAGAATTGCTTGGGAGGGACGAAGAGCGAAAAAAACTGCCCCGCTTCCAAGAAAAGGCTCTATGTATTTGCCCTCTATGGGCTGAGCTAATTCGACTATCCGGTTGGATAGCCATCTCTTTCCGCCAACCCACTTCAAAAATGGTGGGGGCGATACAAACTGAGCCGACAAAGAACCAGTAGCCACTATTTTTCCAGGTATTCTTGTATGTTGCATGTGGTATTAGCTGGCTGGGAAAAGGAAATTTTAATTGTGCCAACCGAAGTATCCTTGGCGACGATTCAGTAGTCAAATAGCTATTTTAATCTTCGAATCTAAGGGTGAAGCAGTCTTGAGTCAGTCGAGCAAGCGTAGCAACTAGTATTTATCGGGTTCCTTAGGACCCCAGCGGCTCGCTTTTTGCACATCAGGGGCCTTCGGCAATTGCCAGTAAAACGCAGGCAAAAATTTTCTCAATTAATACCAGTGCTATCCGCGTTTCATATTGATAAAGACAATTACTGTCGAAAGCTTGCTTATTGATTCCATAGCGATACTATCTACCAGACTTGATGCGTTCTCGTCTGCGCCTTCTGCATCGATCACATACAGAAACGGCAGATATTGCTTAGGTGTTTACTCAGCGTGTTTATTAACCGCGCCATGGTTGCCCCAGCGCGCAACATCTTCCACTTCCACGCCGACCCACCATAATTTGCCGATGGTGTCGAAATCCATGCCACCGACGATGCATTGGCCTTTGCCCAGCTTGATGCTGTCGGCATATTCCTCCGCTTCGCTCAGGGTGCGAAACACATGCCAGGAAACCACTTTGTTGCTGGCGCTGCTGACAGGCAGGTCGTGATGCTCATTAAAAAAGCTGGCTAACATGACGGCTCCTTGAGTAGGGATACACGAATCAGTATAGAAAACTGCGGCGGCTATTCAATCTCGATCATACGCCCATCGGCGGCAATTACTGCGCAGCGTACCGTGTGGTCGGGGTGGAGGTGGCGTATGGCGCGGCGGTAATCCTCAAGCTGGGCGCGGTGACGGCTAATGAGTTGGGCGTCGCTGGCATCGGTGCCGGATTTGTAATCGAGTATCCAGATGGCATCCGCCAGGCCGACCAGACGGTCGATACGGCGCAGCTCGCCGTTGGCATTGAGGTAGGGCAGCTCATTGCGGGCAAAGCGGTATTGGGCCGGGTCGAAAAAACGCGCCAGATGGGGCGTAACAAGCAGGCATTGGGCGTGCTGCCAGGCGCTGTCGAATTCTGCCGGGTGGCCAAGTTCCGTTTTCAGGGCGGCAGCAGCCGGTGCGCTGGCGGGCGGGGCGATGCGTTCCAGAATGGCGTGCAGCACGATGCCGTAGCTGATCTCGCTGCTGCTGACCGGGGCGATGCGGCGCCCGGTAGGTTGTGGCTGGTTGAGGCCGGCGGGCAGGGCGGCGCGTGTGACGAGTGGTGGCGCGACTGGCGTTGACGCAGGCGTCGGTGCGTCGAGATCGGCGCCGAAGCTGGCGCTTTCAGCGTCGGCATCGGTGCGCAAGGCGCTCAGAATCTGGCCATGCCAGTTGTCGTTTTGCGACTTGCTGGACGCGCCGCTGACGATGAGCGCCTGACGCGCGCGGGTCATCGCGACGTACAGCAGATTGAAATTTTCGCGCTGCGCATGGCGCGCCTCGGCGTCGAAAAAATCCGCCTGGAACGAAGCGCGCAGGGTTTTATCGCCATACAGCGAAAAATGCGCCGGTCGCACCGCGCCCGGCGGCCAGTCGGCGAGCACGGCGTAAGTATCGCCCCTGGCCTTGCGTGCACCGGCGTCGAGCAGCCACACGATGGGCGCCTCCAGCCCCTTGGCACCGTGGATGGTATGCAGGGTGACGGCGTTGTCCAGCTGAGCCGTTTTGCCTTCATCCGGGCTGGCGTCGTTGCCGGGTTGCAGCAGCAGATCAAGCTCATGCAAAAAGCGCGGCAGACTCGGGTAGCGGCCGCCATCGATGGACAGCGCCAACTCGATGAACGCATCCAGATTGGCATGGATGCCGGGTATCAGCGCGGCAGGTGCGGCGGCGCCGTAGCGTGCATGCACTTCGCCGGTAAAGTAGATGTGGTCGAGCAAATCATGCACCGGCAGATGGCCGGCTTGCGTGTGCCAAGCGGCCAGCAGCGTAGCGCTACGCTGCAATGCCGGACTCGGATTGCCCATATGGATGAGCGTATGCAGACGCTGCCACCAGGTATCGCCCTCGGTACCGGCGAGCGTCAGCAAATCGGTGTTGGTGCAATCGAACAGGGGCGAGCGCAGCACACGCGCCAGATGCAAATCGGCATTCGGAGTAACCAGAAACGCCAGCAGGCTGAGCAGATCGCCTATTTCCAGCGCACCCAGCAGGCCGCCGCGTCGCGTGGTGGAAAATGGAATGCGCATTGCCTTCAGGGCGCGTTCGTACACCGGCAAATGGGTGCGGCTGCGCACCAGTATCATCACATCGCGGTATTCGGCCGGACGCGCGCCGGTTTTTTCGTCGTCGATCAGCCAATGGCCAACGATCTGGTTCAGGCGTTGTGCAAGTTGCTGGGCTTCCAGTTCGCGAATTTGGGTATCCGCATCGGTATAGGGCGTGGTAAGCGGATTACGGTAGCCATGTTCGACGATAGTCTGTTCGGGCGGTTGCGCCAATGGCAAGACTTCGACTCGCCCGCTGCGTTGCGTATCGTGTGCAGCATGCGGCTGAAACAGGTTGTATTCGTTCGCCACGGCGGCAAAAGTCTGGTTCACCGTCTGCACTACCGGCAATGCGCTGCGGCGCGTGGTGTGCTGGGTAAGATAGGCCGCGCCGCGCCCGGCCAGATACTCGCCGGCCAGGTTGAACAATTGCGCTTCGGCACCGCGAAACCGGTAAATTGACTGCTTGGGGTCGCCCACCAGAAATACTGTGGGCATGCGGTCGACCTGTTCGGCGGCCGCGAACCAGCTCTGCAGCACGCGCCATTGCAACGGATTGGTGTCCTGAAACTCGTCCAGCAGGATATGCCGGTAACGTGCGTCGAGTTTGTATTGCAAATACTCGGCTTGATCCGAATCGCTCAGCAACCGGGCGACTTGCCATTCCACATCGGCAAAATCCAGTACTCGGCGTGTTTGCTTCAACGCCTGATAACGTTCCAGCAACGCGTCGCCCAGTTGTAAAGCCCGACGGTTGAACTGGAATACTAGTTGCGCCTGGCGTGCGGATTGAGCGGCGATCAGGCGCGTGCCGATGATTTGATGCAGTTCCACCAGCCGCGACAATATCGGCTCGCCCATTCTTTTGGATTGTGCGGTGCTATGGGCGACTGTCTTTCGGATCTCGCCTTGCTGTGTCAGTAGCGCGCCGCATAATTTATCGAAACATGCATTGGCATCGGTGCTGTTCGACAAGGCCAGCTCGCAGGTTTGCGCCATGTTGACGCTGGTCGGCGTGTGCAGTGCAAGTAATTTCAGGTATTCCCATAACAATGCTGTCCAGATAGTTTCACCCATCAGCTCGTCCGCTACATCGGCGTCGGGAGCCACGGGCATGGCCGCCTCCAGTTGCGCGATGGCGTAAGCGGCGCGATCCGGCTGGTTTTCCGTAAATGCCCACCACTCGCCGCGCCGGGCCAGGAAAGCCGACAATAATGTGCGCGTGTTGTGGAGACCGATATCCGCCAGCAAGTTTTGCATTGCGACAGCAAGCGGTGCGGTCGGCGCCTGTGACAGATCATCGGCAAGCGCATCCCAGGCTTCGGATTCCAGCGCATGGGTCTGTTCGGCCAGTGTGAAACCGGCCAGCCCGGCTTCCAGCGGTGCGCGCTCGATCACCGTCAGGAACCAGGCATGGAAGGTACTGATGGTCATGCCCGGCTGTGCGCCGAGGACGGCCTCGAACAGCCCGCGTGCACGCGGCAGCATGGCTTCTATAGCCTCCGGAGGCACTGCACGCTCGGCCAGAAAAGACCGCACCGCAGCGTCTTCGGCGGTAGCCATGAAGCGCAGCCAGTCGTCCAGACGTGCGCGCATCTCGCGTGCCGCCTTGCGGGTAAAAGTGATGGCCAGAATTTCCGACGCCGGCACGTCGTCCAGCAGGAGCCGCAGCATGCGCGATACCAGCAGCCAGGTCTTGCCGCTACCGGCACATGCTTCGACAACCACGGATTGGCCGGGGTTGAGTGCGGTGTGGTTGAATTCGCCGGGCGTCATGATTGCGCCTCCGGCCAATAATCCTTGCGGCACAGGCCGCGCATTTCGCACCACCCACACACTTTATCGGCACCCTGCGCGGGCAAAGGCGCGCGCGCGTGCAATTGATCGAACATCGTCACCAGACGGGCGCCCGTGGCATCGGCGGCGGCATCCGGTTCCGCATCCAATGGCAAGGTTTCTACTTTTTGTTTGCCGTCGAGCGCGACAAAGGCGGCCTGGCCGACCTCGTCGCCCAATAGCAGCGCATAGGCGGATAGCTGTGTATCTTCGCCGGGATTTTTGGCTTTGTCCTTGAGTGTTGCTGTATTCCCGGTCTTGTAGTCGAGCACGGCGCGGCTCGTCTGCAGGCTGTCCACGCGGTCGAGCCGTCCGTACAGGGTGACGTGCGCGCCATTGTCGAGATCGAAGGTGCGCGCCGCGTCAATCTCTCCTGCTTGCCAGCGCCAGCCTTCCTGTTCGCGGGCCAGTTGCCATGCCACATATTGCGGAATCTGCGTCATCCAGTGATGTTGCCAGGCATGGGCAAAATAATCATCCGCAAGTACCGGTGCGAACGCCTCTTCGGTGAGCCGACGCAAATCGGCGATAAGCGCTTCAGGCGCAGTGCCGGTAGCGACGGAATGCAGCTGGTGGAAGCGATGCAGGATGCCATGAACCAGTTGACCATAATCGGCTTTGGCCAGCTCGCTGCTGATTTCGTCGAGCGCATTCAGGCGCAATACCTGTCGCGCGAAATACTGATACGGGCAATCCAGCAGGCTGTTGTAAGCGCTGACACTAATGCGGGCGGGTACTTGCGCGGTATCGAGCGCTGGGTGCGGAACATGCGTTGACGCGGGGAGCGGTGCAGGGGCAGGCGCGACGACATGAGCACGCGGCAACAGCTCGGCAAGACAGTTGTCGGTCAGATCGTCATTCCAGGCGAGCTGGTGCAAGGTTTGCAAGCGCTCGAACCACGGGCTGATCGGGTTGTGCTCGCCATCCTGTCTGGCGCGCCAGAGCACGCGAACCTGTGTGACATTGACGATAAGCTGGACGAGATCGTACTGGGTCTGTTGCAGGCTGTCGTTCTGCGTGGGCAGGCCCAACTCACGGCGTACGCGCTGATTAAAAAATACCGAGGCGCCAACATTGCCGGGCAGGTGGGCGGCATCGCCACCGAGTATGAGGGCGGCGTCGAAATCGCGCAGACGCGTGGCGGCCAGATGCGTGAACACAACCGGGCTGTCGATGCTGGTATCGACAAATACGGCGCGCTCCAGTTCGCCAGCCAGCCAGCGGCGGAATTCAGCGAGTTGGAAGCGCCCGGTATCGGGCATGAGTTCCTGCTCGCGCCGGGCGAGTAGCGCCAGTACCTGCTGACCCGCCGCATCGCGCGACAGGCGCCGGTGTGCACCCAGCGCGTTCAGGCTGTTGACCAGCCGCGCCAGCCAGTCGGCCAGGGTGAGTTCGGTGCGTTGCGGCAATACGGTGGCGGCCTGCTGCAAGTGGTCCAATGCGTTCAGCGCAGCGTCGTGTTCGGTCAGCTTGCGTACCCGTATTTTCAGGCCGTTCAAACCGATTGCCGGACCGTAGCGGCGTAACGCAGATTCCAGCTGCCAAGCCGCCTGGCTGCGTGCACCGGCATCCTGATCGGCCAGCAGGTAAGGCGATTTCAGCAGGTCGAGCACGTCCTCGAAACGAAAGCCGCCGGTGAGCGCTTCCAGCCAGCGCATCAGGATGGTGCTGGCGGCGGTGGTGGCAAGCGTCCAGCCGGTTTCGTCAGCCACCAGTATTTGCGCGCGCTCCAGCAGCGCACGAGCGCGGCGCGCGCTAAGCCGGTCCTGCACAATCACGGCAATGCGTTGTTTGCCTTCAGCCAGCCATAATCGTACCTGGGAAGCGCAGGCTTGCGCTTCCTGTTCCAGGCTGCCAGCACCGAAGCAGGCGAGGCGGCCGGTCAACGGGCTGACGGATGTGGTGTTGCGTAAGGCTTGTGCGCGCTGTTTGATGGGTAAGCTATGCGGGTCGGTCGGCCATGCGCTGCTGAGCACTTCGAGGACTGCATTGTGCGGGTCCGACGTGAGATAAATCAGCGGCTGATGCTCGGCATAGCGGGCGAGACAGGCTTGTTCCAGCGCGGAATAGCCTGGAAACTCAACAACGAACAATGGGCCTGCTGCGGTTTCGGCCAGTGCCGCCAGTTGCAGGATGTAACGTGCAGCCGCATCCTGCGCACCACGGGCGTCGGCGGCCAGGGCGTACCATAATTCGTGGATCAGGCGCGCTTCAAAATCCAGCCCGCGTCCGCGCCTGGCCTGATAGGCGGCACGCAATTGTTCGGTAAATACGGAGAGGCTATCGGGCAGATGGACTGCATGCAGGGTGAGTTCATCGAACAGGCGTAACAGTTCGTCGCATACGCCCCACAAGTCGGCGCTATCGAAGCGCCCGCTGGCCTTGAGCGCCTGATACAGCAAAGCGGCGCGATGGCTATCCGGCAGTAACGGGGATTTGATCGGTACCGACTCCGCCCAACCCGGAAAGGTGGTAATTCGTGGCGGTATCAGGAACGGCAGGGCGCTATGTGCGGCGAGCGCCTGCTCAAGACGTCGCGCAGCATGGAAATTGGGGACAAGCACGCAGGCGCGTGACAGATCGGGCAAGTCATTCGCCAATTGCGCGAGAATGCGCTGGGCGGCGTGTTGAATCAGATCGGACACACGCGGGAGTGTTTAGCGTTCCAATAGAGGCAGTTTATCGGGTTTGCCGTTCCACTCGTCGGCATCGGCAGGCGGTTCCTTGCGTTCGATGATGGGTTTCCAGCCGGCGGACAGTTCCGCGTTGAGGGCGGTGCAATGCTGCTGATCCGCGGGAACATCATCCTCGGCGAAAATGGCTTCGGCCGGGCATTCAGCCACACACAGGGTACAATCGATGCATTCGTCGGGATCGATGACCAGAAAATTCGGACCTTCGCGAAAGCAATCCACAGGACAAACATCTACGCAATCAGTATATTTACACTTGATGCAATTTTCGGTGACGACGTAAGTCATAGCAACGTTCCTAGCAATATCAAATACGGGGTGCGGGCATTTTACCAGCAAGCGCGAATCGACGTCGGCTTCACATCCTGCATATTTTTCGCTAGCATGTGCAAATAAACCCTTAGAATTGCGTTGATCTGCAATTTACCCCCTACATCAAGAAGCGAGGATTCCATGAGCGAGCACATTCATTACGTTACTGACGACTCCTTTGAGCAAGAGGTGTTGCAGTCCACCCTGCCTGTATTGGTTGATTACTGGGCAGACTGGTGTGGCCCATGCAAAATGATTGCGCCGATTCTCGACGAAGTGGCCAAAGAATATTCAGGCCGTCTCAAAATTGCCAAACTCAATATTGACGAGAACCAGGCGACACCACCAAAATTCGGTATTCGCGGCATTCCAACGCTGATGATTTTCAAGAATGGCAATATTGAAGCAACCAAAGTCGGCGCCTTATCGAAATCCCAATTAACCGCTTTTGTTGACAGCAATATCTAGTTCCGTTATGGTGCGTCTGAGCCTGTCCATTTATTAAAAACCACCCGGACATCAGGCGCACTTTCCTCTTCTACCGTTGTTCCCCGCCTTCCATGCAAGGCACACGACCTCACTAAATAAATGCATTTATCCGACCTGAAACAGCTACACGTCACCCAACTGGTGGAAATGGCCGTCGAGAATTCAATCGAAGGCGCCAACCGTTTACGCAAACAAGAACTCATCTTTGCCCTGCTCAAGAACCAGGCCAAAAAAGGGGTGAGCATTTTCGGCGAAGGTACGCTGGAAGTGCTGCCGGATGGCTTCGGTTTCTTGCGATCGCCGGATACTTCCTACCTCGCCAGTCCCGATGATATCTACATTTCACCTTCGCAAATCCGCCGCTTTAATCTGCATACCGGCGACAGCATCGAAGGCGAGATCCGCATTCCAAAAGACGGCGAACGTTACTTTGCACTGGTCAAGGTAGACAAGGTCAATGGCGAGCCGCCGGAAAATTCCAAGAACAAGATTCTGTTCGAAAACCTTACCCCGCTGTTCCCGACCCGGCCGTTGCTGCTGGAACGCGAAATCAAGTCTGAAGAAAACATCACCGGCCGAATTATCGACATGATTGCCCCGATCGGTCTGGGACAGCGCGGTCTGCTGGTGGCCAGTCCTAAATCCGGCAAGACGGTGATGCTGCAGCATATCGCGCATTCCATCGCCGCCAATCACCCGGATGTGGTGATGATTGTGCTGCTGATTGACGAGCGCCCTGAAGAAGTGACCGAAATGACGCGCTCGGTACGTGGTGAAGTAGTCGCCTCGACCTTTGACGAGCCCGCCACCCGTCATGTGCAGGTTGCAGAAATGGTGATCGAAAAAGCCAAACGCCTGGTCGAGCACAAAAAGGATGTGGTCATCCTGCTGGACTCCATTACCCGTCTGGCACGCGCCTACAATACCGTTATCCCGTCATCTGGCAAGGTGCTGACCGGCGGTGTCGATGCCAATGCCTTGCAACGTCCCAAGCGCTTTTTTGGCGCGGCCCGTAATATCGAAGAGGGCGGCTCGCTCACCATTATCGCCACCGCGTTGATCGATACTGGTAGCCGCATGGACGACGTGATCTACGAGGAATTCAAGGGTACCGG
>JBDSHM010000131.1:0-3173 GCA_039918495.1 Sulfuriferula sp.
TGCAGGAGTTGCAGACCATGGCCACCAGCAGCCCCTATCTGTTCCCCAATGAACGCGCCCCCAAAAGTCAACCCATGGCACGCGACACGCTATCCAAGGCACTGCGCAGCATGGGCTATCAGGGCAGGGTGACTCCGCATCGGTTCCGCACCACCTTTAAGAGACAACACAATCTATCAGGAGGAGTCGCCTTATGAGCTACGATACCTTTTCAGCGCGTGTTCACGCAGTGCTCGATCATGATGGTATTCATCCCAAGCGGAAAGCCGGGCACCTGGTTAGAACCTGTGGCATTTCCGAATCCACTGCACGCACGCTGCTGGCTGGAAAGGCGACCAGCCGGTGCGGTATCTATATCAAATTGGTGAAAGGGCTCGATGTGGATTTTCTTTGGATGCTTGAGGGCACACCTGAAAAATGGCACCCGCGCACCTGGCGCATATTGATTGAGCATATCAAGGGTTTTCCGCCGGCGGATGCTGCGCGCATCATGCACCTAATTACCGGATGCATAATGGGCCACGTGAAGGCAACGAACCTTCTCAATCTCGCATCTACGGGTAAGCTCAGTTACACGGCAGCGGCACAGTTGCTGTAGTAATTACGCCATCTCTAGCCAACGTGGCGAACAGTGGAAACCTTCATAACGGTTAAATGCCGTAAAGAATTTGCAAGTGAAGACTTTGTCGGAGCATCGGCAGACAAAACGGGGCGGCCTGGCGCATCAACACCGGACAACCCCTAACCACAAGGCAACACTAAATAGGAGTATTGCATCATGACTGACGCCAATTCTAGCACTCCCGATGGCACATTCTACCCATCATCTTGTTCACGGGAAAAACTTAGCAACCTATCCAGCAGAGTGATAGACATTGATTCGTTTGACGAAGTGAGTCTTAGATTTACCGCCCTAGATTTTGCACTGGATGGGCTTTATGAACATGCGAAGGCCTGCCAGGTGGAACCGGAGCAGGTTGAATCCATCATCTTGCTATTTCGTGACCTGAGGAAAGAATATCGATGTGCGCTAGCCTGATGGCTGCCCTATAACCGTTACGCCACCCCTAGCCCGACGGGGCGAACAGCGGAAACCTTCACCGCCCGGGGTGGCACCTATTTGAAGGCGGCACTTTTGAAGGGGGCGTGCATGAAAGAACCATTGTTGTGGAATACGCTGGATGAGGCGGCGAGTTGGCTGAGCAAAGCAACCGGCGAAACATGGACAGCACGTCATGTGCTAAATGCCGTGCTGTCCAGCTATGAAGGAAACCGTCATCGTTCGCCACCTACATACTTAAAGGCTGCCCTGCCAAGGAATACACTATTTGGGTTTTATGAATGGGACGCCGATAAAGGCACGCCATCGAATCCATTCGTGCGGAAACACGGCATGCCCTGGCAGACAGTTCCTCTCTATCCGGTACATGCCTATGATCTCTTACGGTGTGGTGAAACAATGGTGAGCATTGCGCGCCGCCCTGATGATTATGATGGTGTGGCTGGGCAATATGTGTTTATTGAGCCGTTAGACACCGGGCACATAGTTAAGATGGAAATGGTAGGGGTCGCAGGCCAGCCCCTGAATTTTTTGGCTTTATCGTATGCTGAATCCAGGGTTAAAAAAAAGCTATTGCCCGTGCATGAGGACAAGTTGTATGTCCAGTCGATAGCTAATAAATTATGGGTAAAAGACAATGAAATGACACAAGCTGCGATCATTAAATCCGATGAAATAGCACCATACAAGAAGAAATATAAGGGCAGAAATACCCTTCTGAACTGGCTTAGAGAAATAGACCCCAGGCCTATACAAACTCGCAGAGGGCGGCCTTCAAAAAATACACTTTGATTGTTGGAATAACATTTATTCAGTATGGCGTGAATTTTAATCGCTTTGCTTAACCCGTAAACTCCATTTACGCCAATGCGCCGGCATTCCAGCAAGCGCTGCGATCATTATTGGAGCTAGTCATGTTTTCCATCGTCAATCTTGAAGTTAATGCCAACGTCGACCACTTCGAGTCGAGCATGGATCGTGCCGCCGATATCGCTGATAAAAGCATGGGGCGCGCTGCTGCCAATGCCGATCAGTTTCAGTCACGCTTCGATATGGCAATGCAAAACGCCGACCTCGCAGCCGATAGAATGTCCGGTAATTTCGAGACTGCCAACGAGAAAATGGCGCGTTCTGCAGATCAAACCATTGCATCGCTGGATAACATCAATACCGCTGCCGATCACGTCGATCTGCGCAGCTGGCAGGAAAAAGTCGCCGAAGGTTTTGGCGCGGGGCTGGGTGCGGGGATTGTCGCTACGCAAACCTGGATGGAAAAAATTGAAACCTATGTGGACGGCAAGATGAAAAGCATCGCTATCGGCCTGGCGCTGGGTATGGTTGTAGCGGGTGGTACGGCGATGTATGGTGCATACCGGCTCATTAAGGGGTCAATGGGATTCATCGAAGGATTGTTCACCGGAGATAGTTACAAGTCCGCCAACATCGATGCGATCATCGCGCTCAACAAACAAGTGGAGATGCTGCAAAACGGACTGCAGCTTTCCGCTGCACAGGCTTCAGCTCTTAACTCCGCGCTCCAAGGTCAACACGTCGATCCTACCGCCTACGTCTCTACACTAGACGCGGTCGCAGCGGCGGCACACACCAACACCGACGAACTCGATCGGCTCGGCGTGAAATACAAGGACGCCAACGGGGCTCTGCTGCCATTCACCACCACGCTGGCCAATGCCAAGACCGTGCTAGACCAATATGCCGCAGGATGGGATCGAAGCAGCGCAGCTGCAGCGCTTGGAATGGGGACTTATGCGGCAGTCGCAGAAGCAGTATCAATCAGCTCTGACAAAATTGAAATTGCCGGTCAACGGCTGCTTGATTACAACTTGATCATCGGTCCCGGTACGCAGGCTGCTGTCAGTGCTTACAGCGCATCCATGGATGCGTTTAAACAGGAGCTCGATCTGACCAGCATGGGATTCAAAAAGGCGATCAGCGACCAGATCATGCCGGCACTGACTGATCTGTCCGACTTTTTCCGCGAAGGTTTCCCGGTTGTCGTGAACGGTTTCCGGGGTGCCATGGCAGAAGTAACGAGCGTGCTTTATGGCTTCAAAGAAGTTGTCTATATCGTTACAGAATCCATTCTGGAAGG
>JBDSHM010000132.1:0-6630 GCA_039918495.1 Sulfuriferula sp.
GCAGCATGGCGCATCACGGCGTCTATCTTGTGGCCGAGCATCCGGCGTACAAGTGGGTTCGGGTGCTGATCATAGCGATGAAAAATGGCGTCATCGTAGTCCACCAGATAAGGCGTAGCTTTCGACAACGCCAAGGATTCAAGCCAGCCGGGCAGCCAGGGGAAAAGCTCGTATTCGATCCATAGCAGATCGAATTTTTTACGCCGGATCAGTGCGCCAATACGGCGCAAATAGGCGGCCAGGATAGAAATGATCCCTGGCTTTTCCCCCGCATACAGGTCGCGCAGATAATCGTCCGGCAACAGTGGTGCTAGTGTGACTTCAATGCCACGCTCACGCAGATAAGGGAGGTATTGATAGGAACGGATACGGCTGCTGGCACCCAGGTTCCCGTAGCGGCTGAGAAGCAGTACGTTCATCTTTTCAACGCGACAGCCATGATTCGCGGAAGTGCGCGATACAACATCAGGTAGCCGCTCATGGTTTCACTGGCACTTTTGAATGCACCTTGAAAAATATTGAATGCCAGTCGTGTAAATGGCTCGAAGCACAGTGTGCTCACCAGCAGAAGCGTAGCCTGGGTAGGGGTGAAATGTTTGTAGCCATAAAGGATGCGGCTGCGCAATGAATAAAACAGGCGCGTGGCCTTGACCTGTTCAGATGTTCCGCCGCCTTTATGGTATGCCCGTATATCCGCCAGATAGTAGCTTGTCCATCCCGATTTTCTTGCGCGAAGGGACAAATCGAGGTCTTCCAGGTAAACAAAAAAGCGTTCATCGAATCCGTTTAACTGTTCGAACAGGTGTCGCCGCAGCAAAAAAAACGCACCGATTACATGGTCAACTGCCCTGTTTTCCTCATGCCCCCATTCCTCCATAAAATGGCTTTGTAAAAATCCGGGGAACAGCCTGTCCAGCCCGAATATCCTGGAATAAAACATGCGCGGGGTCGGGAATCGTGCACAGCTGCGGCTTACTTCCTCGTGTTCATCAACAAGCTGGATTCCGCATATGCCGATGGATCGGTTTTGCCCAGATTCCATGAAGGCCAGCGGCACAGAGAGCGAATCGGCAAACAGACGGGTATCCGGGTTGAGAAACAACAGATAATCCGCACGGCTGCCTTGCGTGCCCTGATTGCACGCCGCTGCAAAGCCCTTGTTCTCGGTGTTTCTGATGATTCTTAGAGGTAGGGTGGTGGATGCCAGCCTGTCGAGCGATCCATCGGCGGAGCCATTGTCTACAATCACTACGTGTCCGAGTTTGAATCCTTCTTGCCTTGTTTTTTCGATGGAACACACGCAATCCCGTAACAACGAACCGGCGTTCCAGTTGACGATGATAATATCGACCACGCTCATGGTATTTGAGTCATTTAATTGCGCTGCGAGCAAGATGCCCGCTTTTCAACTGCGATCAAATATTGAGACGCAAAAAACTCCCGGAACAGGCCCATGGTGAGTTTGTTTAATATGCTGGAGATGGATTTGCTTTCTAACCCCAATTCTTTAACGCAGACCATACTCAAACCACTACAGGTCACCAGATGTATTGCGCTCTTTTTGGTGAAAAATCTCAAGTGCGTTTTATCTAAAATGCCACGTTCGCTATACGACCATTCACCTTGAAACAGTAATGGCACCAACACACTGATGTGTCGAATGTTTGGAATGCTGGCCACCAGTCTTCCACCCGGCTTTAACAGTCGGCTGAGTCTTTCGATAAGCTCCCACGGATCGTTAAGATGCTCCAGCACATCCAGGCATAGAATCAGATCGAAACGTTCTGTCCAGGATGCAAGATCGACGGTTTCAATACTTCCTTGAACAACCCTGTCTACCACCTTTGCAGCACTTTCTGCCTGTTGCGCAACGAGTTCGATTCCGGTGGTGAATTTGCAGCGCCCAGAAGTTTTCAGCCATGCAAGCGTCGCTCCTGTTCCGCAGCCTATTTCCAAGATCGATTCGCTAAAAAGAGGGATTGCCGGCTCAATATCGGTGCGGGTATTTGAGAAATAGCCGGTTGCCTTGCTCTGATAATCGTTATCCATGAGATTGATTGCAATATATGGGGATTCGTAAATATTAAGCCATTTTGGCTGCGGCTTTCCTGAAGTGATTCGCTGCGAATCCAATTGGAGCCGCGGCCGATAGAAGGCTGGATATTGAATATCTGCGTCCAATCGACGTGGGCGTATCATTGTTGCTTAAATGAACCCATCTTGCCATGCAGCGTGGCGTTGATCAGCAGGCGTTCCTGTTGGGAAAGGAACAAGAACCAGGTAGCTGCGGTAAAGGTAAGCAAGGTGACCACCAGAAAGCTTATCTTGATGCCTGGGCCCGTCAATATCGCGCCGATACCGAATACAAACAGGGTTGCGATTATCACCATAGTATCCAGCTTGAATGCTTCCCTCTTCTCCACCCCCGAGATTAAGTGTGTGGCCAACACAAATAACGCAAGGGCGTCGATGGCTGCTCGTGTGGCCCAGGCGACGGCAGCGCCGACTATGCCCCAGGTATGGAGCAGCCACCATAGTGTCAACAAATAAAACGGCAATTCGATTAGGTGAAGCTTTGCTGTGAGATCGGGCCTTCCGGCGCCTTGGATGAATGCAAACGGAATATTCGCCAAACTGTTGAGGAACACACCGACTGCCAGCCATTGGAGAACCTTGGTGCCGTTCGTGGCGAACGCACTGTTTAGCCACAGGCCGAGTCCTTCATGGGCGAAGGTGATGGTGGCAAGTATCAAAGGGAATAAAATCAGAAAGGTATATTTGACACCTCGCTGGAACAGGGCCGCAGCATGTTTCTGGTCAGAGGCAAAACTCGCAGAAAAAGCGGGGAATAGGACTGCCACCAATGCTCCGGGAATCAGCAAAAATTTTGTCACGACCTCGTAAGGCGTTACATAGTACGCAACGGCAGCCATCGATACCAGGCTGCCGATCAAAAAACGATCGAGATAAACCATGAGGGGTCCAACGATGTTGGTTACCGTCATCCATCCCCCTAAATGCAGTAATGGCCGAATGTCCCGGCGGCGTATGGAAACGTTGGTGCGTAACGTCGGCATGACTTTAAAGCACAGCAGCAAATGGGCCAGCCACGCCACTACCCGGAAAGCTACCAGTACCGCTGTAATTGCCACGAGGCTATGCGAGAATGGCAGTACCAACAAAGGACCGAGAAAGGTGAGTAGCCCCATCGGAATACGAAGCGCATTTACCATGCCGAACCGCTGTTGAGCTTCGAGGATTCCTCGCAGCCCTGCGGTGCTGATGACAACCGGGATGGAAAGGGCCAAAAGATAGAAGGATCGTAGCGTTTCTTCCTGCAATGCATGAGGAATCTTGAGCGCACTTTGAGTTAACCAGGGTGAAATCAAAATAACTATCAGCGCTGCTGTTAAACCGAGTGCCAACATTAGCGACATGGCGGCCCACACCAGCGGCGGTATCGCTTTCGCCTGCCCCGCGCCGAGTTTCTCCGCTACGAGTTTGGTCAGTGCGCGTCCTAGACCCAGATCGAACAGGCTAAAGTAACCGATTACCATCCATGCCAGAGTCAGTATCCCGAAACGTTCAGCCCCCAATGTCGCGACCAAAATGGGTATCGAAAATAACGCGGCTAACAGTGGCGTCCCCATTCCTGTCAGATTCCAGATAGTGTTGCGGGCAAGCAGGTGTCCACTTGTGTGATTAGTGGAGGGAGGGGCGGTCATATCAGGGATTGACGGAAAAACAGTGGCGACAGATATCTGTGGAGGCAATGATTTCTGTTTTACCAGTGGTGATGGGTTTTGAGAGTGTCATTTTTGTGATTTGGCTTTAGTCGAACAAACGGGACAGCCCCGCTTTTTTTCACGCACGCTAGGTTGCCTAATCTGCGGAAGGAATGGCTCATTCAAATTTATTTAGGATCTTTCTGTATTCCAAGGTGCATTCAGATGCTTGCGTGCCTATCCAGAGGTTGTCATTAAATACTGAATACTATCGTTTGCCGAGTTATGCAAACCAGGACTGTTTCAGGTAATGCATCCTTGTGCCTATCTGGGCAGAGATAGGCGCTTGATTGGGGCAGCCATTACGCGCCTTGATGATAATACCCGCGATACCATGCCACAAATTTCTCTATCCCCTCAGCCAGCGGTGTTCTCGGCTCAAACCCAACATCGCGTTTCAAATCGGCTACATCAGCATACGTCGCCACCACATCGCCGTCCTGCATCGGCAGGAAGTTTTTCACGGCTTGCTTACCGGCTGCGCGTTCGATGGTTTCAATAAATGTCATCAATTCCACCGGTTCGTGGTTGCCGATATTGTACACACGGTAGGGAGCGTAGCTGGTTCCAGGGTCGGGGGCATTCGTATCGAATGTCGGATTGGGCGTGGCGACACGGTCCAGGATGCGTATCACGCCTTCGACAATGTCGTCGATATAGGTGAAATCGCGCTGCATTTTTCCCTGGTTGAATACGTCGATCGGCTCGCCGCGCAGGATGGCGCCGGCGAATAATGAGGGCGACATGTCCGGGCGTCCCCACGGGCCATATACGGTAAAAAAGCGCAGGCCGGTGGTGGGCAGGTCATACAGGTGGCTGTAACTGTGCGCCATCATCTCGCTGGCCTTTTTGGTCGCGGCATACAGGCTGACTGGGTGATCAACATTGTCATGCACGGAAAACGGCATGTGCGTATTGGCCCCGTATACGCTGGAGCTGCTGGCGTAGACAAGGTGCTCGACCTGGTTGTGACGGCAGCCTTCCAGGATGTTGGTCAGGCCAACGATATTGGACTGGATGTAGGCATGTGGATTTTTCAGCGAATAGCGCACACCGGGCTGCGCGGCGAGGTTGATGACACGCTGGAATTTTTCGGTAGCGAACAGGCTTTCCATGGTTGCACGGTCGGCAATATCAAGCTGGATAAAACGGAAGTTGTCATGGGGCGTAAGTTGCGCCAGACGTGCCTGTTTAAGGTTGACGTCATAGTAATCGTTGAGGTTGTCCACGCCGACGACCACGTCGCCGCGTGCAAGAAGTTGCAACGCAGTGTGCATTCCAATGAAGCCAGCCACACCCGTAAGTAGAATTTTCATGGAACCTCCAGAATAATAGGGCCGATTCTAACATGCCCGTTTCTGCTTCAAGCGCTGTTAAAATGCCGGCATGAAACTGTTTTTGTCCCGTTTTTCCTATGCCTTGCTGCTGTTCGTGGCGTTCCCCTATGCGTTGCTGCATTTGCTTTGGCGTGCGCGCCGCCAGCCCACTTACCTGGCGCATTGGGGTGAGCGCTTCGGCTTCAATTCGGTCTGCCCGACGCAACCGGTAATCTGGCTGCACGCGGTGTCCGTAGGAGAGACGCGTGCCGCAGTACCGCTGGTGCAGGCATTGCTGGCGCGTTATCCAGACCATCGGATTTTGCTGACGCACACGACGCCTACCGGACGCGCTACCAGCGAGTCTTTATTTGGCGAGCAGGTGATTAGAGTATATCTGCCCTACGATTACAGTTTCGCTGTACGGCGCTTCGTGCGGCATTTTAAACCGGTCGTCGGCTTGTTGATGGAAACTGAAATCTGGCCGAATCTGATCCGCGCCTGTCACGCAAGCGGAACGCCTGTATTGCTGGTGAATGCGCGTTTGTCGGTGCGCTCGGCGCGACGCTATGGCTGGCTCGATGCGCTAGTTCGTAGCAGTTTGCGCGAGCTCGACGTCGTGGTAGCGCAAACACATGCGGATGCCGACCGATTGACCCGGTTGGGTGCACTGCGTGTCGAAGTGGCAGGCAATCTGAAATTTGATTGCGAGCCACCCCTTGCGCAAATCCAGGCTGGGGAGCAACTGCGCGCACAGATCGGCGGTTTTAGGTCGGTATTTGTGGCGGCCAGCACACGTGAGGGCGAGGAGGCGCTGGTGCTGGACGCGCTGAAACAGCTTGCGCTACCTGATCTGGTCACGGTGATTGTGCCGCGTCATCCGCAACGCTTTGGCGAAGTGGCAAAGCTATTGGAAGAGCGTGGCATTGTCTATCAAAGACGCAGCACCGGTTTGCCTGTGACGGCGCAAACAACTGTCTTGCTGGGCGACACCATGGGCGAATTGTTCGCCTATTATCGTGCTGCGGATGTGGCATTTGTAGGCGGGAGTTTGCTGCCTTTCGGGGGGCAGAATCTGATTGAAGCCGCTGCCGTAGGCTGCCCGGTATTGATAGGTCCGCATACCTGGAACTTTACCGATGTGGTGCGCCAGGCAATTGCGTGTGGCGCGGCACAGCGTGTGGAAGATGTTGCCAGCCTGGCCGGGGCGCTAAAAGATTTGCTGGATGACGCTTCGCGCCGTCGCCAGATGTCGGCAGCGGCACTGACGTTCAGTCAGGCTCATCGTGGCACGGTGCAGCGTTTGATGCAGGTGATCGGACGGTTTCTGGATTGAGCCTGATTAATTGCTACTCAGCAAAGATTTGTCCACTTCGTTGAGATCGGTTTCACTCAGTGTACCGGCAGCGGCTTTCAGACGCAGATTGGAAAGAATGTAGTTGTAGCGCGCGGCAGCCAGATCGCGTTTGGCAGAATAAAGCTGTTGCTGCGCATTGAGTATATCCACCGTGGTACGGACGCCGACCTCG
>JBDSHM010000133.1:0-3748 GCA_039918495.1 Sulfuriferula sp.
GAGGCAAGATTCCGGCAGCCCGGCGCACGGATAATCATCGATACAGTAGATGTTCATTTTCACAGATTATTTGCGAAAGCGCGCTTGTCACAAAAAGCGGAAGATTTTGCGCAAGCGCGCGCAACAAAAAAAGCGGAATTGTGTGCCTACAAAGCCGCAGATTTTGTTGTTGCCGTTACTAATCAGGACCAGCATATCCTACTACAACAAGATCGCCATATCCGCGTGGAAATCATCCCTAATATTCATAAGGTTATGGCATTAACGGACGTCCACCAAAAACTGCCAAATTCTTTGGTTTTTGTTGGTGGATTTAGCCATGAACCGAATGTGGATGCGATGCTTTTTTTCTGCCAAGAAATCCTTCCACTAATACGTCTGGATATTCCTGATGTTCGCGTCTTGATTATCGGTGGTTCGCCGCCCCAAGGCGTCAGCGATCTTGCTGGAGGCAGTGTCGAAGTCTTAGGATATGTTCCAGATACGGCGCCATTTCTGGAAAGGAGTGCCATTTCGATCGCCCCTCTCAGATTCGGCGCCGGGATGAAGGGGAAAATCGGCGAGGCCATGTCCTACGGACTACCAGTGGTAACAACGACCGTTGGCATTGAGGGTTTTGGCCTTTCCCCTGAAGAAAATGTGCTGGTGGGGGATATGCCAGGAGAATTTGCCGCGCACGTGGTCCGGCTAATACGCGATAAAGCACTCTATGAAAAAATCAGAACGAATGGCTGGTTATTCATAAAACAAAATTATTCGGATGAGGCGACGGTAGAACGTGTCTATTCAATTTTTGATCGCCTCGATAGTTACCCGATCAAAAAATTATCTGCCGTGGGACTCATCAAAAAATCCGTGATGAACACCTTGGAAAAACATCTGCTTTGGCGTTTTAGAGGGGCGTAGTCGCTGCTGCACAAAAAATCAGTCAACGAGCCGCGCATCCAGTTGGTGAACTAAGCGCTTGGGGCTTGCTGTGTATGCCGGATTGCAATATGGTCTGATGTGCGGCTTGGGGGCATGTTGGGTATACGCTGTGGCCATGAACTGTGCACACAAGCCTGCTGGACGGGCTGGTGTGGCTGACTTAATACCCTGTTATTTTTGTCATGCCGCTACCTGGCTTAGTTGTCACACTCCGGACAATCATAAGGATTCTTAACAAACAAATGCGACTAGCGATCTTATTCTGGTTCTACAAATTCCCGGACATTTGTGAGAATCGTCTAAAAATTCTTCGTCATTACAACCCGGAAATACAAATTTTCGGGTTGTATGGCGGCGACCCGCAACTGTCCAATGAATTCGAACTCCGTTTAAAACCTTACCTGAATGATTTTTATACTTTCGCAGAGGACAAAAGCCCGCATTGGAAGTGGTATCACGGCGACAGGATGATCACTCACTGGTTCACTCAGCATGGTCATAACTTATCCTGGGATACGATTTTTATTGCACAATGGGACATGCTGGTTTTTGCCAATATTGAAACCCAGCTCTCGTGCTTGCGAAAATGTGAACTTCTTTTGTCCGGTTTGCGCCCAATCAAAGAAGTTGATCCATGGTGGTGGTATATCCGTCCGGACTCACCTGAAAGAATCGAATTCGAGAGTTTTATTCATTACGTGAAAAAAGAATACAACTACCAGGATGAACCGCTTTGCAGCGAATTTATTGTCGCTTGCCTACCACGGGATTTTCTATTCAGATATGCCGACATCCCCAATCCGGAGCTTGGATTTCTGGAATATAAGATACCCATTTATGCCCAGATATTTGGCATACCGCTGTGCATAAAACATCCTCATCAACCTTGGTGGGGCGATGATCCCAGTACACGCAAAGCAACGCTTTTCGCGCGCGCCTTGAATTCCGAAACACACAATATTCCTCTGAGGGTAATTGATGCGCATCGAATATGGCCTGGAGGGCGGCGCATATTCCATCCTGTTTTTGATCCATATCCATTGAGCATATTTGAACGAGCTCGCAAAATATGGCGCGAGATCTACATGGATGAAATCAAAAAAAGATGGTGGCAGTTTCATGCCCGTTTAACCGGGAAAACAGGCCAGGACACTTAAATGCTCGATCCCATCACCTCCCGCCTGCTGCGCAATAGTGGCCATCATGGCGCGATCGTCCTGATGTACCACTCGGTCGTTCCCGGTGCGGGCACGCCGGACTGGCGCTACGCGGTTTCCATGCAGCGCTTTCGGGCGCAACTCGATTTGTTGCAGAACGAGGGCTGGCAGACTCTCCGCCTGGATGAACTAGGTGCCAAGCCACTGCCTCCACGCAGCGTGGTAATCACCTTCGATGATGGTTATCAGGATAACTTCGCTGCTTTTGAGGAGTTGGCGCGACGCGGCATGACGGCAAGCTGGTTCATGGTGAGCCGCGACATTGGCCGTAACGCGGGCTGGCATGACTCAGACAGCCCGCAGCTACCATTGCTGGATGCAGCGCAATTGCGCGAGATGCACGCAGCAGGCATGGAAATCGGTGCGCATAGCCATACGCACCGGCGCCTGACCGAGTGCGACGACGCAACATTGTCTGCGGAGCTGACGCATTCCAAAGCCTCACTGGAAACGCTGCTCGCTGCGCCCGTGACCAGCCTTGCCTACCCTTACGGCGCACACGACGACCGGGTAGTGGATGCCACCCGGGCTGCCGGCTACCATGCCGCCTGCACGACCCGCACCGGCTGGGCAATGCGCGGCAACGATGCACTGCAAATCCGCCGCGTGAGCATTCACGCACAAGACGGTCTCGGTACGTTCGCGCGCAAGCTGGCCTTTGCTGACAATGAAGTCTCCTGGGGCGCACTGCTGCGCTACGCACAACGTCGCGCCATTGAGCGCATCAGTAAAGCAGCCAGGCCGGGCCCGTGAGCGCACGCATTTCTATCGTGATGCCGTGCTACGACTGCGCGGCGCATGTCGCTGCCAGCATCGACAGCGTGCTCGCGCAGACCTGGACCGACTGGGAATTGGTCGTGGTGGACGATGGCTCCACCGATGCCAGCGCCGCGCTGGTTGCGGCAATGGATGACCCACGCATCCGCCTGATTCGCCAGGCCAACGCGGGCGTATCGGCGGCGCGCAACCGGGCGCTGGATGAATCAAGTGGTGAGTTGGTCGCTTTTCTCGATGCTGACGATACTTGGGCACCGACTTTTCTGGTAAGAATGCTTACGGCACTGGATGCGCAAACCAATGCTGTTTTGGCTTACTGCGGCTGGCAAAATATCGGTCTGCCGGGTCAACGCGGCGAGCCCTTCATCCCCCCCGATTATGAAACCCCGGCCAAGCTGGAAACGCTGCTGGGCGGCTGTCGCTGGCCGATTCACGCAGCACTCACGCGGCGCGCCGCGATTATGGCTGCGGGCGGCTTTAATCCGCATTATGCCAACGCTGAGGACTACGCGCTGTGGCTGCAGGTGGCGACCGTTGCGCCGATTGCACGGGTGGGCGAGGTGCTGGCGTTCTACCATTTCCACGGCGCGGCGCAAGCATCCGCCAATCTTGCTCGCGCCGCGCTGCAACTATGGCAGGCACAGCGCGAATTTCTCGCCAGCCACCCACAGGCCGTCAACCAGCTTGGGCACAACCAAGCTGCGATGCTCTCCCATGGCACCCTGATGCAGCGCGGTTTCGAACGCTACTGGGCACGTGACATCGAGAGTGCGCGGCGCATTTTTCGCGTCGTCATGCGACACGGCTACGGCGCACCGCACCAATGG
>JBDSHM010000134.1:0-3551 GCA_039918495.1 Sulfuriferula sp.
CATTTATTATGCGCGGGATGTCGGGCGCCTTGCCGAGCGTAATCTTTAGTGGGATGATTTCAGGATCATCCTGAATCAAGGCCTCAAGAATGGAACCTTCTCCCCCGTTACGGCGTGCAGGTGACCGACGCGCGCCCGATGACCGGCGGGACCAGGAACGGCGCGCCCTGCATTCGCCACTTGCCAGCATGCGGTTCCCTACATTTGGCGAACAGCGCATCCAGTTTTTAACACGCTACCTTTTTTTCGCGCTGGGATGGTCGTTTTTCAATATTCCGGCAGTCATGCCTGGGGAGCACTTCCCGCTTGCCACCCTGAATGTCATTTTTGCCAGTTATTTTGTCTTCACTTCTGTCGCCTTCTATCACGCGAGTCGTTACCCCATTCATCCTCTACGTTACCGCTTGGCGATGTGGGTGGACATCGCCTTGGTCGCCACGTGCATGGTGAATGATCCCTATGATATTCCACCATCACTGGTGGTCTTTATCATGATTGTGCTAGGAAACGGGATGCGTTACGGGATGCGTATGTTTGGTGAAGCATTGGTTGGGAGTTTTCTCGCTATCATGCTGGCACTCAGTTTACGATTCGCCTATGGCTCTCAAGGCATCTCGGCCGGGATGATTTTTCTCAACCTGTTCGGCAGCATCATTTTAATTTACGCCTACGTCCTGATGAGCCGAATCGAGAGTGCACAGCATCTGCTGGAACGCAGCAGCAAACAGGACACGCTGACCGGACTGATGAACCGGCGCGGCTTGATTGAGACGGCTACTGCCCTGTTTGATCGCATTGCAACTTATGGCGGTATAGCCAGTGTGATGTTTGTCGATCTGGATCAGTTCAAGCGCGTCAATGACGATCACGGACACGCTCATGGTGACCTGGTTTTGCGGCGCTTTTCAGACATCTTGGGTAAAAATACCCGCGCTGGCGATATCAGGTCACGTTACGGTGGTGATGAATTTGTGGTTTTAATGCCGGAAACCCCACTGGATCAGAGCGAGGCAATCGCACAACGCATTCAAGTTGCTTTCGCCCAGTGGTGCACCGAGCGAGGTTACCATTGCAGCGCGACTATTGGCATGGGAGAAGTACCACGAGATGGGCGTAGCCTGGAGACCATTTTAGATAAGGTCGATGCCGCGCTCTATCACTCCAAGGCCGCTACTACCGGTGGTGGCTTGCAGCGGGTGGATCGGCTACCTACACTAGATCCATCAATTTGATCGACTTTGTCCTGCCGTTCGTCACACTTGAGGATGCGCGCGTTCCAGTTTGCTAAGCAGCTTATTCAGCGCATGCAAATAGGCCTTGGCTGAAGCAACCACAATGTCCGTGTCGGCACCCTGCCCATTCACAATCCGGCCGCCCTTGGACAGCCGCACGGTAACCTCACCTTGCGCATCCGTACCCGTGGTGATGTTGTTCACGGAATAAAGTTGCAACTCTGCTCCGCTATTGACGATCGACTCCAATGCCCGGAATGCCGCATCTACAGGGCCGCCGCCTTCGGCATTTCCGTTCTTCTCCTGACCATTTTCGGTAATCACGACACGCGCACTGGGAATCTCACCGGTTTCAGAGCAGACCCTGAGTGAAACCAGCTTGAATAATTCAGGCGTATTGGCTGCCGCCTCATCGCTGACGAGTGCCTGAAGATCTTCATCGAAGATATCGTGTTTTTTGTCTGCCAGCTCCTTGAATCGGGAGAAAGCGGCATTGAGCGCTTCCTCTGACCCCAACTCGATACCCAGCTCTGTCAGACGCGTACGGAATGCATTTCGCCCGGAATGCTTGCCCAGCACCATTTTGTTCGCACTCCACCCGACGTCTTCAGCACGCATGATTTCATAGGTTTCGCGGTGTTTGAGCACCCCATCCTGGTGAATACCCGATTCATGGGAAAAAGCATTGGCGCCGACGATGGCCTTGTTTGGCTGGACTGCAAAACCGGTGATGCTCGATACCAGACGTGAAGCAGGCATAATCTGGGTCGCATCGATACGCGTTTCACAGCCGAATACATCCTGGCGGGTACGCACCGCCATGACAATTTCTTCCAACGCGGCGTTACCGGCACGTTCGCCCAAACCGTTGATCGTACATTCCACCTGACGCGCGCCATTCAATACCGCTGACAATGAATTGGCTACGGCCAGCCCCAGGTCATTATGGCAATGAACCGAGAACACTGCCTTATCGGCATTGGGTATGCGGTTACGCAGATCGTGAATCAATCCACCAAACTGGGCTGGCATGCTATATCCAACCGTGTCCGGGATGTTCAACGTGCTTGCGCCAGCTGCGATTACCGCTTCCAGTACTCGACACAGAAAATCCGGATCGGATCGCCCTGCATCCTCGGGAGAAAACTCTACGTTATCCGTATACTGACGTGCCCATTTGACCGCCTTGACCGCCTGCTCGATGACCTGATCCGGGCTCATACGCAGCTTCTTTTCCATATGGATGGCGCTGGTGGCGATGAAGGTATGAATACGTGCCGATTTAGCGCCGCGTAATGCCTCTCCGGCGCGCTGGATGTCGCGTTCCAGCGCCCGCGCCAGACCACATACCGTGCTGTCCTTAATGACATCCGCCACTGCCTTGACCGATTCGAAATCACCATTCGAGGCAGCGGGAAAACCGGCCTCAATCACATCCACTCGCATTCTCTCAAGTTGGCGGGCGATACGCACCTTTTCTTCGCGCGTCATCGAAGCTCCCGGGCTTTGCTCGCCATCGCGCAGGGTAGTATCGAAAATGATTAAATGGTCTTGGCTCATGAATCCATCCTTACAAAATAATCATTTGCTTTTATTTTCGGCTTCGGCAACCCGAGCGTTGCGTCTGCCATGCCGCCATTTCCATACCACCATTGCATAGCCTGACAAAGCATACAGCGCGACAATTGCAAACAATACATCGGGTGGGCTATAAGCAACCAGCACAAATGCCATCGCAATCAGGAATACCACAATAAATGGCACACTGCGGCGCAAGTTGATTTCCTTGCCGCTGTAGTAGGGAATATTGCTGACCATGGTCAATCCGGCAAACAGGGTCACTATGAAAGCAAGCCAATGGACGTCCGCACCCTGAACTCCATACTTGTTCATTACCCATACCAGCCCGGCTATGAGGGCCGCGGCCGCGGGGCTCGGCAAACCCTGAAAGAAGCGTTTGTCAGCGACTTCCAGCTGGGTATTGAAACGAGCCAGACGCAAAGCCGCACCCACGCAATAGATGAAAGCTGCAATCCAGCCCAATTTCCCCAAACCCTTGAGGGCCCACACATAAGCGACGAGTGCAGGTGCCACGCCGAATGAAACCATATCCGAGAGCGAGTCGTACTCTGCCCCAAATGCACTCTGGGTATGGGTCAGCCGCGCTACCCGGCCATCCAGACCATCCAGTACCATGGCAATGAAAATCGCTACGGCAGACAACTCGTAAGCGCCATTCATTGCCTGCACGATGGCATAAAATCCAGCGAACAAGGCGCCTGTCGTAAACAGGTTGGGCAACAGATAGATGCCACGCCG
>JBDSHM010000135.1:0-1536 GCA_039918495.1 Sulfuriferula sp.
CTGGAAATTCCTTTGGATGCCGTATTACATCACGCGCTCGGTAGTTTTACCGAAGGTATAAATGAGTATCAGGTAACGGTAAATCAAACACTCTCAACCACCTGGTGGAATTTGCGAAAATACATCAGCGATGCACAAAAAATTGAAGGTATCAGCATTAAGCACGATGTTTCCGTGCCAGTAAGCCGGGTGCCTGAATTTATCAAATTGGCTGATGCTGCGTTAATGCGCGCATTCCCCGGTATACGCATTGTCGCTTTTGGGCATATCGGCGATGGCAACATTCATTACAACGCATCCATGCCAACTGCTCAAGAAAATACCCAATTGCTTGCTCGTGTTGCGGACGTCAATCGCATTGTCTATGAGATTATTGCGCAGCTCGATGGAAGTATTAGCGCCGAGCACGGCCTGGGGCAACTCAAGCGTAAAGACATACACCGTTATAAGAATGCGCTTGAGCTGGAATTGATGAGCAGTATCAAAAAAACACTGGATCCACTCGGACTAATGAATCCCGGCAAAGTAATATGAGACGTTTATCCAGAACGAATACGCGTGGAGATTTGAAGGCTGAACCATGCAAACATTGGAATGCTTACACATGACAGTTAAAGTACAACAGGACAAACTGCTAATTGGACTGGTTTCAATCAGCGACAGGGCCAGCACAGGCGTTTATCAGGATGCCGGCCTGCCCGCACTTAAGGATTGGTTTAACCAAGCACTGGCAAGCCCTTGGCACTCAATCTCAAGACTCATACCTGACGAGCAAGCAGTCATTGAAGCTAACTTGATCGAGCTGGCGGACGACGAACGCTGTCATCTGATTCTAACTACTGGCGGTACCGGTCCTGCGCTGCGCGATGTCACTCCGGAAGCCACCCTTGCTGTTGCGCATAAAGTGTTGCCGGGGTTTGGCGAGCAAATGCGCGCTGTCAGCCTGAAATATGTGCCTACCGCCATCTTGTCACGACAAGTTGGCGTAGTACGTGGTCAGTGTCTGATTATTAACTTGCCGGGACAACCCAAGGCAATCAAGGAAACCCTGGATGGAATCTTTGCTGCGGTGCCCTATTGCATTGATTTGATTGGTGGCCCGTATATAGAAACCAATACGGAGGTGGTTACTGCTTTTCGTCCAAAATCAGCACAGCGGCCCAAGCAAACCTGAAAAATATACACGATTCTTGCATATATAATTCCAGGCTTTTTAAGCAACGTTCAGGTCAACTTCATCGGATAACTTGAGCATGTCGACTGTATGGCTGAAGCCAAATGCCATTGCTATTTCCATAGGCGTCAAACCATCTTTATTGACCACGTTCAAATTGATGCCGTAATCAAGTAACGCCTGCATCATTTCATTATTCCCCTGCTCGGCTACAATATGCGCAGGGGAAGTTCCATCCTGCAGGAAGTTGACCTCAACTTCCATTTTAAGCAACCGCTTCAGTTTATTCAGATTACCTGTTTTGATAGCTTCCATTATCGCTTTTCGAGACTGGCTACTATCCGAACGCTTTTCAGTGGCCT
>JBDSHM010000136.1:0-4813 GCA_039918495.1 Sulfuriferula sp.
CGCTTTTCAGCCAGCGGGCATGTCAGCGAATTTAAAACCATGGTGAAAACGCTCCATTCAGCGGGCATCGAGGTCATTCTGGATGTGGTCTACAACCATACAGCCGAAGGTAATCATCTGGGCCCGACATTGTCTTTCCGCGGCCTAGACAATTGCTCCTATTACCGTCTGGTTGAAGATGACCCACGTTATTACATGGACTATACCGGTTGCGGCAATACGCTGGATATGCGTCATCCACGCGTACTCCAGCTGATCATGGATAGTTTGCGTTACTGGGTGCAGGAGATGCATGTGGATGGTTTCCGCTTTGATCTGGCTTCGGCGCTGGCCAGAGAATTGCATGAAGTGGATAGGCTCGGTACCTTTTTTGATACGATCGGCCAAGACCCGGTACTCAGTACAATCAAGCTGATCGCTGAACCCTGGGATCTGGGTGAAGGGGGTTACCAGGTTGGCAACTTCCCGATTGGCTGGGCGGAGTGGAATGATCGTTATCGCGACAATGTACGTGCGTATTGGAAAGGTGATGGAGGTCAGATCGGCGAACTGGCGCAACGCCTGGCCGGATCGAGCGATCTGTATGAACGTAGCGGGCGCAGACCGCATGCCAGCATTAATTTCGTCAGCGCTCACGACGGCTTTACCTTGCATGATCTGGTGAGTTACAACGATAAGCACAATGAGGCGAATCAGGAAAGTAACCACGATGGCAGCGACAATAACAATTCATGGAATTGTGGCGTCGAAGGTGAAACCGATGATCCGGAAATCAACGCCTTGCGTGCGCGTCAGAAGCGCAATTTTTTGGCGACACTGCTGTTTTCGCAGGGCGTGCCCATGCTGGTCGCTGGTGATGAAATGGGCCGTACCCAGAACGGCAACAATAACGCCTATTGTCAGGACAACGAAATCAGCTGGCTATCGTGGAATTTGAAACCGCAGGATCAGGAGCTGCTGGAATTTACCCGATACATTATAGGCTTGCGTAAAACTCATCCCCTGTTGCGGCGCCGCTATTTCTTCCACGGACGCCCGATTCGCGGTGGTGAAGTAAAAGATATCGTCTGGCTGAATCCGGACGGAATCGAAATGAGCGAGAGTGACTGGGCGCAGGCATTTTCACGTTGTCTGGGCGTATATTTTGCCGGTGACACATTGCTCGAAACTGATGACCAAGGGCGCCTGTTGACCGATGACAATTTGCTGATGTTGATCAATGCCCATCACGAAGACATCGATTTTTCCCTGCCCAAATTCGACGGACATTATTATTGGGACGTACTGCTCGATACGCTGGAACCCACCGGCAATCCGCGTATCGCTCGCTACAAGGCCGGGCAGGGTTACCCAGTTGGTGGCCGATCGCTCGTGGTGCTCAAACAGGCGCAGCCGGCATGAGGCGTGTGCATGAAATGCCATTTGGCGCCAGTGTGCGTGCGGATGGGAGCGTGCGGTTCCGTTTGTGGGCACCTGCGGCACAAAGTGTGGAATTGTGCCGTGCAAATCATGCCGGTGAAGACAGCCTGGCGGCGATGCATCGACTCGACGATGGCTGGTTTCAGCTCGAATTGACGCAAGCACAGGCAATGCCGGGAACACGCTATCGCTATCGTATCGATGGTGATCGGAACGTGCCCGACCCGGCTTCTCGTTCCAATCCTGACGATGTTCACGGCTATAGTCAGGTAGTCGATGGCGCGGCCTTTGAATGGCAGGATGGGGGCTGGAGGGGGCGTCCATGGCATTCCGCCGTTATTTACGAACTGCATCTAGGATGTTTCACCCATGAGGGTAGCTACTCGGCCGCGATTGAGCGTCTGGATTACCTGGTCGAATTGGGGGTCACCGCGATAGAGCTGATGCCGGTAGCGGATTTTCCAGGGCGGCGCAACTGGGGCTACGACGGCGTGTTGCCGTTCGCGCCGGATAGTAGCTACGGGACGCCGGGCGAACTCAAGGCGCTGATCCAGGCGGCACATTTACGTGGATTAATGGTGCTGCTGGACGTGGTTTACAACCATTTCGGACCGGATGGCAATTATCTGCATGCCTATGCGCCACAATTCTTTAGCGACCGTCACCATACGCCATGGGGAGTGGCCATCAACTTTGATGGCGATGGCAGTCGCGTGGTGCGGGACTTTTTCATTCATAACGCACTTTACTGGCTGGAAGAATATCATTTCGACGGCTTGCGACTGGATGCCGTGCATGCCATCGTCGACGACTCCCGTCCGGATATCCTGAAGGAACTGGCAGCTGCCGTGCAAGCCGGACCTGGGCATGCCCGGCAGGTGTATCTCATCCTGGAAAACGACGCCAATGCGGCGCGCTATCTGCAACAGGGTGCTATAACTGCGCAATGGAATGACGATATCCATCATGCCCTGCATATTCTGTTGACCGGCGAGCGTGATGGTTACTATGCCGACTATGCCGATCAGCCTGTTCGCCATCTGGCACGCTGCCTGGCCGAAGGATTCGCCTTTCAGGGCGAGCCCTCGCCTTTCCGCGCAGGTCAGCTGCGTGGGGAGCCCAGTGCACATCTGACTCCGTGTGCTTTCATCAATTTCAGCCAGACGCACGATCAGGTCGGTAATCGCGCCTATGGTGAGCGTATTGCCATGCTGGCATCGGCAAACCCATTGCAAGTCGCGCTGGCGGTGCTATTGCTGGCGCCATCGCCACCCATGCTGTTCATGGGCGAAGAATTCGCCGCAGCTACGCCGTTCCAGTTTTTCTGCGATTTTCACGGTGATCTGGCCAATGCAGTCACTGAAGGGCGTCGGCGCGAATTCGCTGGTTTCCGTGAATTCGCCGACCCTGCCGCACGGGCGCGGATACCCGACCCAAACGATGAACTTACCTTCGAACAATGCAAACTCGACTGGGATAGTCTGAATGAGCCGCAACACAAGGCGTGGTTTGAGCATTATCGGCATCTGTTAATGCTGAGGCGAGAACATATCGTGCCGCGTTTGCCGGGTATGGGTGGGGGTGCCGAATTCGAATTGATAGGGATGTCGGCGCTGGTTGTGCGTTGGCGGTTGGGAGAGGGTGCTCAACTGACATTGCTGGCCAATCTGGGCGATTCGGCGGTCGAAGGCATTCCGTTTTTTGCCGGCAAGGAGATTTATCTCAGTCAATCCGATTTGCAGGAAATACTCGTTTCAGGACGTATTCCAGCCTGGAGCGCGGCCTGGTTTATTGAGGAAGCGATCAAATGACACAACAGGAAGCGCTGGAGCAGCTCGCGGCCTTGCATGGAATTGCGACGGAGTATTACGACATATGGGGCAATATCCGTCATACCAGTGAGGCAACGCAACGCGCGCTGCTTGGTGCGATGGGCGTGCAACTGGACGGCGATCTAGACACCCTACTCGACGAACACGAAGCCCGACCATGGCGCAGCTTGCTGCCTCCTGTGCTGGTGGTGCCTGCTACGGAAGAGGCGTTGGCTGTCCCGGTCACATTTCCATCCGCGCAAGCCGGGGCAACTTATCGATGGATATTGTCTCGGGAAGAGGGGGGGCGCGAAGAAGGAAAATTCCAGCCCTACAAGCTGGAAATAATCGGCAGCAAACCGATTGATGGCAGCATTTATCAGCGTGGTTTATTGCGCTTGCGATGCCCCGCGCCCGGCTATCATCAGCTGACTATTTGCAAGCCGGATAGTGAGGAAATCAGCATGACGCTGATCACCGTGCCGGTGACCAGTTATCAACCAGCGGTGCTCGCCGAAGGCGGTCGAATTTATGGACCTGCTTTGCAGCTCTATGGCATACGTTCCCAGCGTAACTGGGGTATCGGCGATTTTACCGATTTGCGTCTGATGGTCGAACTGGCGGGCGAATCCGGCATGGGTATTATCGGACTCAATCCGCTGCATACCCTGTTTCCCGGCAATCCTGCCCATATCAGTCCGTACAGCCCGTCCAGTCGGCTGTTCCTGAATATCATGTATCTGGATGTGGAAGCTGTGGCGGATTTCGCCGAGTGCGAGGACGCGCGCGCCACGGTGGCGGATGAGGCTTTCCAGGCACGTTTGCGGGCGCTGCGTTCGGAAGAGTTGGTGGATTATCCGCAAATCACAGCGGCCAAGCTGGCGCTGCTGACGCAGCTGTATCAATATTTTCGCAAACAGCATCTGCAAGCCGATAGCGAACGTGCCAGGCAGTTTCGGGTTTTTCAGGCAGAAGGCGGCGAGGCGCTGCAGCGCCATGCTTTGTTCGAAGCTCTGCAGGCGCATTTCCAGGCAGAAGATGCCAGCATATGGGGTTGGCCGGTATGGCCTGAAGCATATCGCAATCCCGGCTCTCCTATGGTCACTGCGTTCGCACAAAACCATGTGGAAGAACTCGAGTATTACGAATATCTGCAATGGCTGGCGAACCAGCAGTTAGATGCCGCTGGCAAGGCTTCGCTGACCTTTGGCCTAGGTGTTGGTTTGTATGGCGACCTGGCAGTCAGTGTGGATCGCGGTGGTGCGGAAGCCTGGGCGAATCAGGATATTTATGCGCTGGGCGCCAGTGTGGGTGCGCCGCCGGATGATTTCAATCTGAATGGACAGGATTGGGGGCTGCCGCCATGGATACCTGAACGCTTGCAGATGACCGCCTATGCGCCGTTCATTGCGACATTGCGTGCCAACATGCGCCACATGGGCGCGTTGCGAATCGATCATGTAATGGGATTGATGCGGCTGTTCTGGATCCCGCATGATAATGGCGGCGGCGCTGCTGCCGGCGCCTACGTGAGTTATCCCTTCGATGACTTGCTGGGTATTTTGATGCTGGAAAGTCAGCGC
>JBDSHM010000137.1:0-1881 GCA_039918495.1 Sulfuriferula sp.
TGGTAATGCGCCGCGTGAGACGTTCAAATCCGGTTTTGACGACAAGAAAACCGTGCGTGTGGCCAATGAGGATACCTACGGATTGACCGATTGGCGTGTCAAGCAATTACCGCCCGGATTCGCCAAGGTCATGGAGGGACGGCGCATGTTGCCCGGCAAGAAAACCCCGGTGGTGCAGTTAGTCTATTCGGATGGGCTGGCTACTGTATCCCTGTTCATCGAGCCCTATGCGAATCTGGTCAATCCCATGCGCGGGCTGTCTACCCGTAGTCTGCTGAACGTGTATGCAAGACCGGTGGGTAAATACCAGGTTACTGCGCTAGGCGAAGTGCCCTCCGAAACGGTGATACAAATGGCCGATAGTCTGGTTCACGAAAACGACAGCAAATGATCGAAACCCAAGCCAGAATCCTGGAAATTGAAGCGGGCGCGGCCTTGGTAGAACCAATCAAGCCATCCGGCTGTTCGGCCTGCGGTACCCAAGGCGGAGGTTGCGGTGCGGATCGCATTGGTCAGGTGTTTACCCTGCGGAGCAAAAATTACCGGGTGCTCGATCCGCGTGGCAGCAAAGTAGGTGAGGCCGTGGTGATCGGGGTAGCCGATGGCGCGGTGTTGCGTGGATCCGGGGCAGTATATTTGCTGCCGCTGTTGCTGATTTTTGCGGGTGCAATACTGGCGAGTCATTTCGCACCATTGTCAAACAGCGATGCATGGTCAATTCTCGGAGCAGCAACCGGTTTTGCACTGGGTACGTTCTGGCTATTTTGGTTTAGCCGCAGGGCCGCACGCGATGGGCGCTTTCAGCCCGTCATCCTGCGAGCGGTAAATGAAAACATATTCGTATTAAAGGAATTTGGATCATGAAAAAAGTGGTTTGGGTATGGGCATTATGGTTAATGCTGACGAGTTTTTCATGGGCACGTGATTTGCCTGATTTCACCGGTCTGGTGCAGAAATATGGCCCCACAGTGGTCAACATTACCAGTACTCAGTTGGTTAAGCCCGGTAGTCAGGGGCAAACCATGTCCGAGCAGGATATGCTTGAATTTTTCCGCCGTTTCATGCCTCCCGGGTCTATTCCTGATGGCGCGATGCCTTCACCACAGCAGCCAGCGCCTAGTGAGGTGCCGGTACGCAGCAGCGGTTCTGGTTTCATCATCAGCCCGGATGGTTACATTCTTACCAATGCCCACGTCGTGGATGGTGCGGACGAGGTGACGGTCAAGCTGACCGATCGGCGCGAGTTCCGCGCTAAGGTGATCGGTGCAGATAAGAGAAGCGATGTGGCGCTTATCAAGATCAACGCCACCAATCTCCCGCAAGTGGTGATCGGCAAGCCGGATCAAATCAAAGTGGGTGAATGGGTGATTGCGATTGGCTCACCCTTCGGGTTCGAAAATTCGGTTACCGCAGGTATTGTCAGCGCCACGGGTCGCGCGTTGCCAAATGACAGTTATGTACCCTTTATCCAGACCGATGCAGCAGTGAATCCGGGGAATTCAGGTGGGCCGCTATTCAACATGAATGGCGAAGTGATCGGCATCAACTCGGAAATTCTGTCGCGTTCGGGTGGTTATATGGGGTTGTCATTTGCCATACCCATCGATGTGGCCATGCAGGTGGCCGATCAACTCAAGACGCAAGGCAAAGTCAGCCGCGGGCGCCTGGGTGTGGTGATTCAGGAGGTCAATGCCGGCAACGCCGATGCATTCGGTTTGCCCAAGCCTGCCGGGGCGCTGGTGTCCGGTGTGGAAAAAGACAGTCCGGCCGAAAAGGCAGGGGTGCAGGTGGGAGACGTGATCCTCAAGTTTGATGGCAAGACCATTAATGGTTCGTTCGATTTGCCGCGTCTGGTAGCAGCCACCAAGCCGGGTAGCAAAG
>JBDSHM010000138.1:0-2025 GCA_039918495.1 Sulfuriferula sp.
TAATCGGCATTATCTTGAAATGGGTCAGTTGCAGGTAGAGGTTATGGGACGTGGTCATGCCTGGCTTGATACCGGTACGCATGAGTCGCTATTGGAGGCCTCGCTGTTTATTCAGACTATCGAGAAACGCCAAGGCCTCAAAATATCCTGTCCAGAGGAAATAGCCTATCGAGCGGGCTATATTGATGCTGCTCAAGTCAGGACGCTGGCTGCGCCGCTGCAGAAAAATGCGTATGGGCAATATCTGCTCGCAATGCTTAATGAACGGGTATTCTAGCCATGAACATTTTCCCCACAGTAATTCCCGATGTGTTGGTACTGGAGCCCAAGGTTTTTGGCGATGACCGTGGTTTCTTTTATGAGAGCTACAATCGTCGAGTCATGTCCGAGGCAGGCATTCCGGATGACTTTGTGCAAGATAACCATTCGCGTTCAGCCAAAGGCGTGCTACGGGGATTGCATTACCAGATCCAGCATAGCCAGGGAAAACTGGTGCGCGTCATTAGTGGCAGTGTTTTTGACGTGGCTGTAGATTTGCGTAAATCCTCCCCTACATTCGGCAAATGGGTGGGCATCGAGCTTTCTGCTGAAAATAAACGCATGGCCTGGATACCTAAAGGCTTTGCTCATGGGTTTGTAGTGACCTCCGATTCGGCCGAATTCCTGTACAAAACGACCGACTACTGGGCGCCACAACATGAGCGCAGCCTGCTATGGAATGACCCGGCGCTAGGTATCGACTGGCCGCTGGACGGCGCGCCCACCATCGCCGCCAAAGACGCTGCCGGCTTGCCGCTGACACAGTGCGAGGTGTTTGCGTGAAAATACTGCTTACCGGCGCCAACGGTCAGGTAGGCTGGGAATTGCGCCGCACATTGGCGAATTTGGGGACGGTTAGTGCGCCCACGCGCAGCCAGCTCAATTTAATGGATAAAGACGCATTGCGCGACTTTATCCGCGCCCTGCGTCCCGATTTGATCGTTAATCCTGCAGCCTATACGGCGGTGGACAAGGCAGAATCGGAGCTGGAACAGGCTCGCGCTGTGAATGCAATCGCGCCGGCCATCATGGCAGAAGAGGCTGCAAAACTCGGTGCGGCAATGGTGCATTTCTCGACCGATTATGTGTTCGATGGCAACAAGTCGGGTGCTTACACTGAGGAGGATGCGACGCATCCGCTGGGTGTCTATGGGCAGACCAAACTGGAAGGCGAGAATGCGGTTCGTGCTGCCGACATCCCTCATCTCATTGTACGCACCAGCTGGGTGTATGGACTGCGCGGCGGCAATTTTCTGCTGACCATGCAACGCCTGTTCAAGGAGCGTGATCAGCTGCGTATTGTCGCTGACCAGTATGGAGCGCCCACCTGGTCACGTCTAATCGCCGAGGCAACGGCGCAAATTCTGGTGCAAAAGCCGTTCGAGCGAGACAAGGAATTCCTGCAGGGTACCTACCATCTGACCAGTCAAGGCCGGATAAGTTGGTATCAATTTGCCCAGGCGATTCGGGATGCAGGTTGTCAGTCGGAAGCCGAACGTCCAGAGCTGATACCTATTCCAAGTACGGATTACCCAACGCCAGCCCGGCGACCTGCCAATTCAGAACTGGCTAGCGACAAACTGTTGCGCAACTTTGACCTGTCCCTACCGGACTGGAAGGTGGCGCTGGAAATGTGTCTAGACGGTTGCAAGGCAAATAACCCCGACTGATGATTTTGTCTTACTGATTGAGGAAGCTGAAAACATGCATATTCATCCCGTAATTTTATCCGGTGGGTCGGGTACCCGATTATGGCCGTTGTCTCGTGCAGCACTGCCAAAACAGTTATTGCCGCTGGTGTCCGAACGCAGCATGCTGCAGGAAACGCTGCTGCGCCTTTCCGGCATTACTGATGTCACATCACCCATGCTGGTATGTAATCAGGAACATCGTTTCATGGTGGCCGAGCAGATGCGCGCCATTGATATCGTACCCGATGCCATTTTTCTCGAGCCCGTCGGGCGTAATACGGCGCCGGCGGCGGCT
>JBDSHM010000139.1:0-2663 GCA_039918495.1 Sulfuriferula sp.
CCAGGTTCTGGATTTTGCTCTTGATGAGATCACTGATCTCGGTGGGATTGAGTTGCATTGATGGCTCCTAGACGGAATCTCTTAACGTGTTAGCGCGTACGCCATGCCTTGCAGCTTGCCGCGTACCGAAGCGTCATACACTTCGTCACCCACGGCGATGATGACGCCACCGATCAGGGCGGGGTCAACGGTTACGCTGGCGTGGACTTTGCGCTTGAAGCGAGTCTCCAGGCGGGCAGACAGTTCAGCTAACTGGGGAGTGCTCATGGCAAATGCGCTGGTGACCGCTGCATCCAGCACGCCCCCTTCGCTCGCCTTGAGCACTTCGAATTGGACAACAACTTCTGGCAATACAGCGATACGACCATTCTCGACAAGCAGCCGGATAAAATTACCTGCCTCCGTGCCCAGCCTGTCTCCGCACACAGCGAGAAACAGCCCGCTGAATTGCTCAGCGCTAACCTTGGGGTCTGCAGCCAGCCGACCCATTTCTGGGTCTGCGGCCACCGCGTTAGCAAGCGCCAGTTGCTCGGACCAGCTGGACAGCGCATTAGCCTGTTTGGCCAAGCTGAATACCGCTTCAGCATAAGGGCGTGCGATGGTTGCGATTTCAGCCATGATTACAGTTCGTTCTTGATAGCATCGAGCAGATCAGCGTGAGCCTTGGCATCGACTTCGCGACGCAGAATTTTTTCTGCGCCTGCTACAGCCAATCCAGCCACCTGTGTGCGCAATGCCTCTTTAGCGCGCACCGTCTCTTGCGCGATACTGGCTTGCGCACCGGCAATCATGCGATCTGCTTCAACCTTGGCAGTCGCCTTGGCTTCTTCAACCAGCTGTGCGGCACGCTTGTCTGCCTGGGCAATAATTTCAGCCGCTTTCTGCTTGGCTTCATGCAGGTTTTCAACTGCACGCTTGGAGGCCAGCTCCAACTCGTGTTTGCCTCGCTCGCCAGCGGCAAGGCCGTCAGCTATCTGTTTCCTGCGTTCGGCCAACGCATTCATGATGGGTGGCCACACAAACTGCATGCAGAACCACACAAACACAAAAAATGTGATGGATTGGCCGATCAGGGTAGCATTGATATTCATGCCAGAACCTTTCTACGGTTAGTATCCAGCTTAGCCAGCCACTGCAAACAGCACATACATGGCCAGACCCACAGCGATCATCGGCACCGCGTCAACCAGACCCATGACGATGAAAAACTGGGTACGCAACATTGGGATCAGCTCAGGCTGACGTGCAGCACCTTCCAGAAAACGGCCGCCCAGAATGCCGATACCGATCGAGGCGCCCAGCGCGCCTAGACCCATCATCAGGGCACCTGCGATGTACAGCACAGCGTGGATCATGTCCATTTGATACTCCTATTTGACTAAAGTTAAAGTAATTAAAATAAAACCGGTGATTTAATGATGCTCTTGATGCGCCATGTCCAGATAGACAATGGTCAGCGTCATGAAAATAAATGCCTGCAAAGTAACAATCAGGATATGGAATATAGCCCAACTCAATTGCAACGCCCCGCCGAACAAGCCGATACCGAGACCGCCTCCGAACATCAGCGCGATCAGAATAAATATCATCTCGCCTGCATACATATTTCCAAATAACCGCAACGCCAAGGACACGGGTTTTGCGATCAGGTTAACGCCTTCGAGGAAAATGTTGGCCGGAAGACCCAGCTTGCCAAAGGGTTGCAGAGTTAATTCGCCCACGAAACCACCCACGCCCTTCATTTTTATGCTGTAGAAAATCACCAGGAAAAACACGGCGATCGCCATACCAAACGTTGCATTGGGGTCGGTGCTCGGCACCACCTTGAAGAAAGGCAGGCCGGTCAAATGAGCGATCTGCGGTATCCAGTCCACCGGCAACAGATCCATCAGATTCATTAACAGTATCCACACGAATATGGTCAGCGCCAAAGGTGCAACCAGCGCACTTTTACCCGAAAAGGAACCGCGCACACTGGTGTCGATAAACTCGACAATCCATTCGACAAAATTCTGCAGACCAAATGGCACCCCCGTGCTGGCGCGCTTCGCCACCAGACGGAAGAAAAACAGAAAAAATATACCCAGCACCAAGGAAACGCCTAGCGTATCCAGGTTAAACGCCCAGAACCCCATGGCCTTGGCTTCCCGCGCGCTGTGTGCCAGATGCCAGTGCTCTTCACCTGGCAACCTGCCATAGGTCAGGTTTTGCAGGTGATGCTTGATATATTCCGAAGAGGTTAGTGCTTCAGTCGACATAGCGCTACTCTAATAATTAATCTTCAATGTGTTCGTCCCGGCTTAATCGCCACACCGATCAGCCAAGCCAGTTGTCCCAGCACGAATCCTGCAATCATGACCGCCGGGTCAAGTTTCAGTACACCCATGCCAAGCGCTAAAAAAAATACCACTAATGCAAATCGCTCCAGGCCGGTGCGGTAAACCATCCGCAAATCCCGTTGCGCGTCTGAGTCATCGCAACGTTTTGCGGCACGCATACGCCAAGCCAGTAATCCGCTATTTGCCAATGCAACGAAACCGCCAAACCCTGTTGCAGCGGCGCTTGCTTGCCCGTATACCAAATAAACCAGTATCGCTGCCACCAAAACGCCCCCCCCCTGTACTAGCAAGGCCAGACGGATGATGAAATCAGGCTTTTGGTGT